>CAJZGX010000057.1:0-8260 GCA_916048235.1 uncultured Atopobium sp. | reverse complement strand
ATTTTATTCTTGGCTACGGCTCTGACCTGCTTGTTTCTGATGCGGGATATCGTGGCGTCATCATTGCTATTGCCGATGGTCTCACCGGCGTAAGCATCGACGATACCGAGATGACCTGTCAGGCCGGCGTTGGCCTTAAAGAGGCCTCCGAGATGGCCTGTGAGCTGGACCTTTCTGGACTCGAGTTTGCGTGTGGCATCCCAGGTTCTGTGGGCGGCGCATGCTTCATGAACGCAGGCGCTTACGACGGCTGCATTGCTGACGTGCTCAAATCCGTCCGCGTTCTTCTCGCCGACGGCACCTTTGCTACGCTGGACGTATCCGAGCTTGACCTGGGATATCGCCACAGCAGAATCGCTGATGAGGGCATGATTGTGCTTTCTGCCACGTTCAATCTTCATCGCGCAGATGGCGAGAAAATCCGTGAAAAGATGGAAGAGTTCACACACGCTCGCGAGGAGAAGCAGCCACTTGAGCTGCCTTCCGCCGGTTCAACTTTCAAGCGTCCTGAGGGTCACTTTGTAGGCAAGCTTGTTACCGACGCTGGTCTTAAAGGCTATCGTTTTGGCGGCGCCGGTGTTTCCGATAAGCATGCTGGTTTTGTGGTCAACTACGACAACGCTACTGCTGCTGAGGTTCATGCGGTTATCGAGCATGTCCAGGCCGAGGTAAAGCGTCAGTTTGATGTCGAGCTTCACCCCGAGGTAAGGTTCCTCGGAGAGTAGTGAGTCGCGGCTCACACCCATACGCACGGCGCTGTCGCGTTCGTGTGGAGCTGTCGCGTCCGCACGGTGCTGTCGCGCCCGCAACGGGTCGCACGCGTCCGCGCGGCGCTGTTGCGTCCACACGGTACTGTCGCGCCCGCAACGAATCCCTACGATAACTCCGCAAGAAAACGGGGAAGTTCGTCGGTAGAAATTGGCTCTTCCATGCCCGCGACAAGAGGACGCAGGTAGGTTAGGGCGGCGTCGGTAACGTTGAAACCATCTTCGGAGATCATTTCTCGAGGTACAAGCTTTACCTTGTTAGCAACGTCGGCGACAGGGGTCGTGCGAACTTCCGTTGTATAAGGCGTGTCAGAAGTTCGGTGAATGCCAACCATAACACCCGTTTTACCTTGGAGAACAGCTTCAACTCCTGCGGCACCGAGCGTTTCTGCCTCGTCCAAGTCAACTTTGCTAGCAGCATGTGATGCGCAACGCTGCAGCGTATTGAGTTCAATACCGCGAGACTTTACGCCCAGCTGATCCTTGGCTAGCTGCGACAAGTATTGTGCTGTTCCGGATTGAGCTGCAAGGTGTCCAAACGTATCAATTGCAACAGAATTTGCATCAAAAAGGAAACTACCGTCTGCGTGATGGACGCCCTCGCTGACAACTACAACCACGTTGTTTTTCTCGCGAAGTCGCTGTTCAATGGCGGAAAGTAGTGCGTGTTCATCAAGCGGAATCTCGGGCAGAAGGACAAAATCTGGGGCGGTTCCGCAAATATCTTGCGCCAGTGCACTAGCCGCCGTGAGCCAGCCTGCGTCGCGACCCATAGCTTCGATAAACGTGACGTTTTTGCTGTTGTAGACGCCGCCGTCACGGGTGAGCTCGGCGGTTACGGACACAACGAATCGCGCCGCGCTGCCAAAGCCAGGGGTGTGATCGGTGCCCTCGAGGTCGTTGTCGATGGTTTTTGGCACGCCTACAACGCGAACATGGCTTTCTATCTGGGCAAAGTATCGAGACAGCTTGTCCGTGGTGTCCATGGAATCGTTTCCGCCGATGTAAAGTACGGCGTCCACCTGGTATTTCTTGAGCTGCGCATCAATCTGCTGGTAGATAGGGGAGATGGCTGCGGATTCTGAGTTGTCAGCAAACTCCGGCAGTTTAAAGCGGCAGCTACCCAGCCAGCTCGATGGCGTTTTTCTTAGGAGCTGGAGGTTCTTCTCGCCAGGGTTTGTGGATGCGTGGTTGGACGATCCGGATTCAGATGCTGTAAATTCAAGTGCTTCCACCAAATCAACGACGCTGCCCTCAAGAAATCCCTGGATTCCGTTGCGCATCCCGAGCACTCGGAGGTCCTGGGCGTGAGCTGCGCGAACAACACCCGCAAGCGATGCATTGATGGCTGCAGTCGGCCCGCCCGACTGTCCAACCAGGATTGTGCGAAGTACGTGCTCTGTTGTGTTGTGCATGGGCGCCTCGGATTCTTGAGAGTTGACACATCAAGTATAACCGCGGCAGGCAGCTGCGGTGCTGTTATATCGACTGACGAAAAATCCTCAAAAAACTGCAGATAAAACCAGGCTCAATAGCCTAAATACATTGTGAAGCAGCTTTGGTTATAGGATTTGAATTTAATCACGTACACTCAATTCACTATTATGCATAATTTCTATCTGATATACATAATTATGAATGAAGATATATCAAAGATTTAATTACCCTAAATTTCAGAGTTAAGCAAACACATCTATGTCAGATAATCTGCAAAATCAAGGACAGAAAACACATCTAATAACGATATTCTGCATGAGATAAGCGTTTTGCACGAAATGTATACGCATTTTCAGCAGATTATCTGACATAGGTGTGTTCGGGCGTTTCAAACTAGGCGCGGACGCGTCTACGGAACCCATGCGCCTGCTAAGTTATCGCGTGCGGCGAGAAACCCGCAGGTCACGCATCCGTTCCCAGACCCACATCCGCACCCGGACCCGCGCCGCGCTTACACCCGACGCCCGCCGTCCGCGCGCACAAAAAGCCGCACCTCAAATGAGATGCGGCTTCGTAGCTTCTAGCAGCCTAAACGGCGTTGCAGCTCGGTCGGGCCGGACGCGCGCCGTCTAGTCCACAACCTGCGGGTTTAGCGAAGGTTGTAGAAAGCGTCCATGCCCAGGTACTCAGCACCCTCAGCGAGGTCATCCTCGATGCGGAGAAGCTGGTTGTACTTAGCAACACGCTCGGTACGAGCAGGTGCACCAGTCTTGATCTGACCAGCGTTGGTTGCAACAACAAGGTCAGCAATGGTGGTGTCCTCGGTCTCACCGGAACGGTGGGAGACAACTGCGGTGTAACCTGCGCGCTTAGCCATCTCAATAGCCTCGAGGGACTCGGTCAGGGTACCAATCTGGTTGACCTTGATGAGGATGGAGTTACCAGCGTGAACCTCAATGCCCTTCTTCAGGCGCTGAGTGTTGGTAACAAAGAGGTCGTCGCCGACGAGCTGGATCTTCTTGCCCAGACGCTGGGTAAGAATCTTCCAACCGTCCCAGTCCTCCTCTGCAAGGCCGTCCTCGATGGAGACGATTGGGAACTTCTCGACCATTTCCTCGTAGTAAGCAACCATTTCCTCGGAGGTAAGGGAGCGACCCTCGCCCTTGAGGTCATACTTGCCGGTCTCCTTGTTGTAGAACTCAGAAGAAGCTGGGTCCATAGCAAAGCGGAAGTCCTTGCCAAGCTCAAAGCCAGCAGCCTGAACAGCCTCGGAAAGAAGCTCAAGTGGCTCCTCGTTGGACTTAAGGTCTGGAGCAAAGCCGCCCTCGTCGCCAACACCGGTGTTGAGACCCTGGGACTTCAGAGTGTCCTTGAGGGTGTGGTAAACCTGTGCGCACCAACGAAGAGCGGTGGTGAAGTCAGGAGCACCAACAGGCATAATCATGAACTCCTGGAAGTCAACGTTGTTGTCAGCGTGGACGCCACCGTTGAGGACGTTCATCATAGGAACAGGAAGAGTGTGAGCATTTGCGCCACCGAGGTAAGCGTAAAGTGGAAGCTCAGCAGAAGCAGCTGCAGCGTGAGCAACAGCAAGAGAAACGCCGAGAATAGCGTTTGCGCCGAGGCGACCCTTGTTTGGAGTGCCGTCAAGCTTGATCATAGCGAGGTCAAGGCCGCGCTGATCCTCTGCGTCCCAACCAATAACAAGGTCGCGGATCTCAGTGTTGACGTGCTCGACTGCCTTCAGAACGCCCTTGCCCAGGTAACGGCTCTTGTCGCCGTCGCGAAGCTCTACAGCCTCGAACTCACCGGTAGAAGCGCCGGAAGGAACGATTGCACGACCAAAGGAACCGTCGTCAAGAACAACCTCAACCTCAACGGTTGGATTGCCACGGGAATCGAGGACCTCACGTGCGTGAACATCAAAAATCTGGCTCATAGCTCACCTTTCTTTAGGTTTAACATTTTGCTGATTGCACAGGCATAACTAGTATACCCATTCTGTTATGAGGTGTGTATTGTAATTACACAGAGTATTAGGCTAGAAGAAGCTAGTATTTGACCAGGCAGAGATACTATTCGTCAGTGCAGAGATAGCATTTGACCAGGCAGACGCACTGTCCACCTGGCCAAATAGAAAATACCTGCAGAATTATCCAGAATTCTGCGGAATTGTTAGGTAAATATATAAATTATTTCTGCGGATACACAACAACCAGTAGCATCTTAAACTCTTCTGGAGCCTGAAGTGCATGTGGGTGACCAAGTGGCATCACAATAGACTGACCAGCTTCAAGGGTGTAGACGTCGTCATCGATGGTAATGCTTGCGCGTCCCTCAAGAATGGTGACAAATGCATCGCCGCCTGCGCGATGGCTTGCAATCTCTTCACCTGCGCCAAAACCAAAGAGGGTAACGCTGACGGCATCGTTTTGCGCAAGGGTCTTGCTGATGACCTGGCCAGAAAGGCATGCAACCTGGTCTTTAAGGGTTACCACAGTCTTTGCGTCGATGTTCTTCATGACACCAGGAATCAATTCTTCGGACATACTAACCTCCAACGGTAAATGTTATCGATGACTAGCATTTACCCGATTCAGCAGTCTTCAATCAGTAAATTTCCAAAAAATCGCAGGTAGAAATTGCTTTTTTTAAAGCAATTTGCTGAGCAGCGGAGTCATCTTTCCCTGAGAGACCACCATCACATGATGCATCGCGCGCGACAGGGCGGTATAGAGCCTACGGCGAGAAATTCCGTCTGCTTTATACACTTCCTCTTGTGCGTCGGCAACAATGACCTGATCAAACTCAAGGCCCTTTGCCAGCGCAAGGTCGAGAAGAACAACGCCCTTCGCGGGGAGGGAATCGTGGCCGGTGAGCACCTTGGCCGTAGACTCTTCCAGCTGTTTGGCAAGCCAGCGAACACGAGACTTCTCGGTACACACAATGGCGGTCAGCCCGTCAAACTCTTGTGCCTGCTCAATAAGGGACTTCATAGTCTGCAGGTACTTGGTGCGCTCAGCGTCTTTGTCGTCGGCTACCACTTCAAAGAACTCAGGTTTTTTGCCGCCGCGCTGAACGGAGCTTGTCTGGCCACGCTCTTCTTCGCTCAAAAGCGAGGTAAACAGTGCGGTAATCTCGGGAGACGAGCGGTAGCTGGTCAAAAGCTTGCAGGTAGAAACAGCGCCCTCGTCGTGTGTTGCGCTAAAGATCTTCTCAATCTGTTCAAACGTCGCGGTGTCTTCCCAAATTGCCTGGTTAGAGTCGCCCAAAAGCAAAAAGTGCGCGCGCGAGAAGTACTTTCCTAGCACCATAAGCTGCGTTTCGGTGTAGTCTTGAACCTCGTCAATCATGACAAACTTGACGTTTTTCTCGCCAGCTCCTGTGATAAGAAGTCGCAGGTAAATGCACTCGGCGCCGCTCAGCGCGGAGGTGTTGAGCATGCGCATGCCAATGCGGTCGATGCGGAGCCAGGAAGCGGACTCGATGACCTCGTGCGCAGAGGCAAAGCGCCAGTTGAGGAACTCGCGGGTGCGCGCCAGAACTTCTTCCTCGTCGGAAGGGCTGATGGTGCGACCAAAGACCTCAAGCTGCTGCTCAACGTCAAGGGAGAGCATCTCTTCTTGGATTTCGTCGTTGTGTGCCATCTGACCAAGCCTGCGCTCCAGGCGGGTGTGGAGCTCGTCTTTGGCAAGCGCGATGAGGCGCGGACCCACAGGAAATTGCGAGAACTTTGCCACAGAACTAGCCACCTGAGCTGGCTTGATAAGCGTAGTGCCTTCAACAGAAATGGCCTTGAAGTCGTCTTCGTAGAGCTCAAGCGAGGCAAGTTGCTTCTCAAGCTTCTTCAGAGAATCGGGGTTGTTGTGGGCACCCGACGCGTGGTCGGCCAGGCCCAACGCCTTGAGGAAAGAATCCCAAGTAAATACCTGCGGATTGTGCTCGCCCATGCTAGGCAAAACGGTGTTGATGTAGCGACCAAACATCTCGTTAGGAGTGAACAGGTACACCTGATCTGCGGTAAGTGTAGTGCGCTGCTGGTACAGAAGGTACGCGATGCGCTGCAGTAAAACGGACGTCTTGCCCGAGCCCGCAATGCCGTTGACCAGCAGAACTGGCACGTCCTCGTGCCTGACCACAACGTTCTGTTCGCGCTGGATAGTTGCGGTGATGGCCTGCAGCTTCTCGGTGTGCTGACGCTTTAGGGCTGCAAGCAGCAGAGAATCTTCGATGGCAACCGCTGTGTCAAAGTAGAGGTTCAGCTTGTCGCGAGTAATGTCAAACTGTCGGCGAAGCTCTAGCTCAACCGTTCTTTTCTTGCCATCTACCTGGTACGACGTAGTACCCATCTCTTGGTTGTAATACGTCTCGGCAACGGGGCTACGCCAGTCAACAATGAGCGGCGTGCGGTCTTTGTCGGTGATGCCTGCCGCGCCAATGTACACATCGCGAGAAGGACGTCCGGGTCGCATCTTGAGCGTGACCTTGGCAAAGTAAGGTTGCCTCAAGAGAATTTCGACTCGACCGAGTTTCTCGACAGTAAAATCGTGGTACTGGTTGTACGTATCAATAACGCTGTTGAGCGTCTCAATGGCCGCAAGGGTCTCGATGGTTTCATCCGCGCCGCCAAAGTCTGGACGGATTTCTTCACTCATCTGACGTAGGTCTCTAGCTGCATCTTTTTGCGTGGTGTTGAGCGTTGTGTCCAAGTCTTCACGAATCTCAACAAGCTTTTGATATACGTGGGAGAGGTGCTCTTGCTCTTGCTGGTGGATTGGATCCATGATGCTCCTAGATAGTTGCGTCTTCGATGCGGCGACGCAACTCGTCAATGCCCAGGCCAGTCTCGGATGAAGTAATGATGGTCTGTTCAGGGGTAATGTGGAATGCTTTGCGCAGGGCGGCCGCGGCTTGATTTTGTTTGCCGCGAGCAATTTTGTCTGCCTTGGTAAACGCAACTACAAAGGGCAACTCAGCCTCTTGGAGAAAGTTGATCATCTGCAGGTCAAGCTTTTGAGCTTCGTGTCTGATGTCAACAAGGCTAATGACCAGGTTAAAGCTGCGTTCTTGCTCAAAGTAGCCGCCAATGAGGTCTGCCCAGCGCTGTTTTTCTTGGCGAGAAACTCGTGCAAATCCATATCCTGGCAAGTCTACAAATTTGACGCCATCAACGTCAAAAAAGTTGATATTTGCAGTTTTTCCTGGGACGCTTGAAACTCGTGCGAGTTGCTTTCGGCCAATAAGTTTATTTAAGAGGGAAGACTTACCCACGTTTGAGCGGCCCACAAAGGCCACCTCTGGAGTCTCTGGAGAAGGAAGTTGTGAAATTGCTCCGTATGATGCCTCATATCGTGCGGTTTCATACTTAAGACCCATGATGCCTCCCATTGCGCTTCAAAAACGTAAGGTATTATTTTAGCGCAACTTGAGAGGCGGCTAACAATCCATTCATTCGTAGTGGGAGGGGCGGCACGATCTGTAGTGGGAGTGGTGAAACCTGTAGCTGGAGCGCTAAGAGTTGCTACAAAGACACTCGAATTCGTTTTTCTACAGGTAGACGAGAAACAAGCAAATCAAACGTTGTGTCAGTAATCGGATTTCTATAGATTTCATCTCCTGTAAGATTTACTACATAAGGCACATGAAGAACATATGAAGTGTGCGGTTTGATGGCAATTAGCGAAGTGGTTATATTTGGCTGGACAAGCGGCCAAAGGGAGTTTTCATTTCCTAAATCGCAAATGTAATAGGTGTTGTTAGCTTGTGGAATTAAAATCGTGCCGAGAAAATCTATTCCACCTATGGGGTCAGTCTCTTCTCTATCATTTTTAACTTCTATAGTGACATCTATCACACTTGTTTGATTGCCATGAGCATTGGGTTGTTGTGGTGTAATACCATGTTTTTCAAGGTAGCCGTCATATGTGGTTAGGGCAATTTCAGTTATTCGTATTGAATATCCCTTTGTATTCTCAGAAGACGAATAATGAAAATTTCCATCAAGGGGGACCCATTCTCCCATTTGATAAATTTCTTCGGGGATAGTTAGTGCATGG
>CAJZGX010000056.1:0-8287 GCA_916048235.1 uncultured Atopobium sp. | reverse complement strand
GAAAGGAACTGAATGGAATGGAATGGAATGCAATAGAATGGAATAGAATCAACTCGAGTGGAATGGAATGGAATGGAATGCAATAGAATGGAATGGAATGGAATGGAATGGCCTTTCCGGCCAGGCTTTGTAAGTCATAGCCACTTTCAGACATGTAACACGCTCCTTAGTAAGTTACTTTTTATAGTTTATCGCAAGCGAGAAAAACGTGGAGTCGAGGAAGATAAACGCCTAATGACGCAAAATGTTTTCATGTTTCTATCGGGTTATTTTGGGCTTCTCTCTCATCTCTATCGTATAAATGTCCATCCCGTTTTACGTGTTATCAGCTGTTAACTCTGCTATAGTACGTATCGATATGTTTCAGAAATGGTTGCAATTACCTACTGGTGGTAAGGTGGCCGAACTTCAAGGTTTGTAACAACCTAGTTCAAAGAGCCATCAAGTCCGCGACCCGCAAAAAGGCGGTTAACCTGGTTAAAGTCCAGGACCAACGGTACAGTCCGGATGTCAGAAACGGAGACTTTTATGGCTTCATCCCACTCAACCCATGCAACAACCGCATCTTCTAACGGCTGGTCTACCAAGAGAATCGCTATTCTCGCCATGCTTTGTGCAGCTGCTGCAATCAGCACCATGGTGCTTCAGTTCCCCCTAATCCCAGGCGTGACGTTTTTGAAGTACGATCCATCGGGCGTCTTTGCCCTGCTCGCAGGCGTAGCTTTTGGCCCTGCTGCGGGCGCGATTGTCTCGGTGCTTCCCTACCTTCTGCACCTCACTACGGAGTCCGGAATTTACGGCACTATCATGGCAATCCTGGCAACGCTTACCTACGTTTTGCCTGTTTCGCTGATTGTGTATAACCGCTCTGAGAAGATCAAGCAGCTGGTACTTGCCCTCATTGTGGGTAGCGTTGTCAGTGTTGTTGCTTGCATTCTGGGCAACCTTGTAGTTACTCCAATCTACACCGGCATGAGCGTCGAGGCAGTAAGCGGACTGATTGTCCCCGCGCTTCTCCCCTTCAACGTGGTGAAGGTTGCTATTAACAGCATCATCTTTGTAGTTATTATGCGCTCGGCTACCTCACTCTTTGAGAGCATCAAAGACGGTGAGTAACCTGGGCAACAATTTCCCTGATTTATACACGTCTGAAAGCACCGCACAAACTAAGGACCTGCCTGTAGCTGCGACGCTTTCGGACGTGACCTTTGTGCACGCAAAAGGCGTAATTGCCTTAGACCACGTCTCATTCTCTATTCCCGCAGGTAAACGTACCTGTATTGTTGGCGCAAACGGTTCGGGCAAGTCTACCGTTGCCTCAATTCTCTCTGGCCTTACCGCCCCTGACGAGGGAACCGTTACCTTTCTGGGAACCACCGTTGTCAATGACGGCCAGGTTGACTTTGAGGCATACAAGACCGTTCGTCCGCAGCTCGGCCTGGTTTTCCAAAATCCCGAAGATCAAATTATCTGCAGCGTGGTAGCAGACGATATTGCCTTTGGTCTGGAAAATCTTCAGGTGCCTAGCGATCAGATAACTCCGCTGGTAGAACAGCAGATTACCCTTGGAACTCTCACCGAGTTTGCTTCCGAAAATCCGCAGATGCTCTCGGGCGGCCAGCAGCAGCGCGTGGCCATCTCGGGCGCACTGGTCATGAAACCCCAGATCCTCATTCTTGACGAACCTTCCGCAGCTCTTGACGTTGTTCATAGAAATAACGTTATGGGACTTGTCGAGAAACTCCGTGCAGCTGGAAAGACTATCGTCCATGTTACGCATTTCATGGACGAAGTGGTTTCCGCTGACCACGTGATTGCCTTGGACGACGGCTGCGTTGCGTTTGAAGGAACACCCGAAGCCCTCTTTGAGCAGCATGAGCTGGTTGAATGCCTGCATCTCGAAGAGCCGTTTGCCTATCAGGTGGCGCAGGCGCTCAACAACCGCGGAGTTGTCGTGTGCAAATCCCCTTCGGCTCAGCGCATGCTTGACGAGCTGACGGGGCTTCTCGCCACGGGGTCACGAGGCGAGAAGGGCGGCGTGGCTGGAAACTGCGACGCGATGGCCGCGAGTTGTGACGGCGTGGCTACAGCCGACAGCGTGTCCGAGCAAGCAGCGGTTTCTGTACGCGCCGTTACGTTCTCGTACCAGAAGCCCGTGCTCAAAAACATTTCGGTTGACGTGCAAAAAGGCTCGCATGTTGCCGTAATTGGCTCAACCGGTTCCGGCAAGTCTACCCTGGCGCGCTTGATTTGCGCACTTGATACGCCTGACGCCGGCAGCCTCTGTGTAACTGGATTGGATACTCGACAGAAGCAAAATCGCAGAAAACTTCACGGCATTGTTGGCTACGCCATGCAGCAACCGGAGCGCCAACTTTTTGCACAAACGGTTGCAGAAGACGTGGCATTTGGCCCCACTAACCTGGGACTTTCTGCCTGCGATGTAGCAAGTGCTGTGAATGCTGCTCTGGAGCTTGTGGGGCTTTCCCACAAGGCAGATGCATCCCCTTTTGAGCTTTCTGGTGGTCAGCAGAGACTTTGCGCACTTGCAGGCGTTATTGCTATGCATCCAAAGGTGCTTGTGCTCGATGAGCCTACCAGCGGACTTGATCCCTACTATTGCTCTGAACTTAGAAAAATTATCAACGCTGTTATTGAAGATGGTTGTACCGTCATTGAGCTCACACACTCGATGGAGGATGCGGCGGAAGCTGACCAGATTATCGTGCTTCATGAGGGTGACCTAGTTTTCTCTGGCTCGCCACAACAAACATTTACTCATTTCTCAGAGGCAGAATTCCAGGAACTTGGTCTGGGTATTCCTCATGCACTTGCTTGGGCGCAACGTCTGTCCCACACTACGGGAATCAACCTGGGAGAACCTTTGACTCTGTCTGATCTGGTAGATGCGCTGGTTGCTGCGTTGTCGACCAACTCTGGCGATGCGCGAGCCAGCGCCACAAAGACTGATGGCGTCACGCAGGCCGACAACCTCTCACAAGGAGGTTACTATGGCGCTTAAGATTTCTGTGGGCCAGTACTATCACGGGAATTCACCCCTCCATAGGCTTAATCCCAACGTTAAATGCCTGGCCGCACTCCTTTTGATGCTCGCAACATTTTTTATCCGCAACGCGCCACAGCTTGCACTGCTGGTAGTAGGCGCGCTTTGCCTGCTGGCACTTGCAAAAATCCCCGTCAAACAAGTACTTGTGTCTATCATCCCACTTGCCTGGCTGCTTATCTTCCTCTCGCTCTTCAACCTGTTGCTTACGCGAGAAGGAACTGTGCTTGTTTCCTGGTCAATCTTTATCATCACTGATGTGGGAGCATGGAGCGCTTTTCTCTACCCCGTGCGCATTTTAGCTGCAATTTTGATTGGTGCGTTGCTCCTGCTTACTACGACTCAAACGGATCTGGGTAATGCCTTTGAGGCAGCATGCTCGCCACTTTCTAAGATTGGTCTTCCTGGCAAAGAAATTGCCATGATTTTCTCGCTTATGCTGCGCTTTATTCCAACACTTGCGGGCGACGCCGTGTCTATTTCCGAGGCTCAAACTGCTCGCGCAGGAGACGTTGCTTCAGGTTCGCTGCCCAAAAGACTCCGTGCTACTTTCTCCATTGTGGTGGCGCTTCTGGCCAGCTCGCTCAGGCATGCCAACAACCTTTCTAAGGCACTTGACGCTCGGCACTATGTAGCAGGGGCTTCTCGTACACGTTGGCATCAACCAACCTTTGGCGCTCGCGAGACAATTGCCTTAGGCGTAACCGTTTGTTTTATCGCCCTTATCTTTGTGCTAGCGTAAAACTTTTAACTAAATAATCTGTATTTTTAACGCTCTGTTACAACCCGTTTTTCTTTTCTCGACAAGCTCCAATTTGGCCACCTAAGTAACGTACAATAAAGCCAGTAAAAGCGTTCAAGGCTTGCATTGAAAGGTGGCCCCATGGTCCTGCGCGTCTACGTCCAAAGAAAATCTGGTTTCGAGGGCGAGGCAAAAGCCCTGCTCAAAGAAGTGAAAGACCTTCTTGGTATTACCGAGTTACAACGCATTGACCTGCTTAACCGCTATGATGTTGAGGGAATTTCAGAGGAACTCTTTGAGTCCTGCATCCCCACCGTTTTTTCAGAGCCACAGTCCGATCTTGCCAGCCGTACCATGCCAGAGTTTTCTTCTGAAGGTGCGGCTGTTCATACGTTTGCTGTTGAGTTTTTGCCTGGCCAGTTTGACCAGCGCGCAGACTCTGCAGCTGAGTGTGTGCAGCTCATCAGCCAGGGAGAGCGTCCACTTGTGCGCTCTGCTCGCCTCTACGTGCTAACCGGAAACCTCACAGAGGCAGACGTTGCCGCCATCAAGAACTACCTCATCAACCCCGTTGAGGCTCGCGAGGCTTCCCTTGAGCTGCCCGAGACTCTCAAGATCTCCATTCCAGAGCCTGCAGACGTAGAGATTCTTGAGGGCTTTAACGCTCTTGACCAGGACGGCCTCAAGGAGTTCATTGTTTCTCATGGCCTTGCCATGGATCTGGCTGACCTCACCTTCTGCCAGCAGTACTTCACCGATGAGCAGCGCGATCCTACCATCACCGAGATTCGCGTCATTGACACCTACTGGTCTGACCACTGCCGCCACACCACCTTTAACACCGGAATTACCGGCGTGCAGATTGATGATGACCTGGTAAAGGCCGCGTTTGAGAAGTATCTCTCAATGCGCAAAGAGCTTGGTCGAGAAGACCGAGCCGTGTCTCTCTGGGATATGGCAACTATTGGTGCAAAGTACCTTCGCGAGAAGGGCGTCCTCACCAATCTTGATGAGTCAGAAGAAATCAACGCCTGTACCGTAAAAGTCAAGGTAGACGTTGACGGCAAAGACGAAGACTGGCTCTTCCTCTTCAAGAACGAGACTCATAACCACCCAACCGAGATTGAGCCTTTTGGTGGCGCAGCTACCTGTATCGGCGGCGCAATCCGCGATCCCCTTTCTGGCCGCAGCTACGTCTACCAGGCAATGCGCGTCACCGGCGCTGCAGACCCAACCGTTCCTGTTTCTCAGACACTTCCTGGAAAGCTTCCCCAGCGCACCATTGTTCGCACAGCAGCTGCAGGTTATTCCAGCTATGGTAACCAGATTGGCCTTGCTACCGGTCAGGTTTCTGAGCTCTATCACCCAGGATACGTTGCAAAGCGCATGGAGATTGGTGCCGTTGTAGGCGCAACTCCTCAAAGCCACGTTCGCCGCGAGCGTCCAGAAGATGGCGATATCATCGTTCTTCTCGGCGGCCGCACTGGACGTGACGGTATTGGCGGCGCAACTGGTTCTTCCAAGGCTCACGACGCTGGCTCCATTGAGCGCGACGGAGCCGAGGTCCAGAAGGGCAACGCCCCTGTTGAGCGCAAGCTTCAGCGCCTCTTCCGCCGAGAAGACGCTTGCAAGCTGATTAAGCGTTGCAACGACTTTGGTGCAGGCGGTGTCTCTGTTGCTATTGGCGAGCTTGCCGACGGCCTTGACGTCAACCTGGATGCTGTTCCTAAGAAGTACGACGGCCTTGATGGCACTGAGCTGGCAATCTCCGAGTCTCAGGAGCGCATGGCCGTTGCGCTTGAGGCAAAAGACGTTGAGCAGTTCTGCGCATATGCTCGCGAAGAAAACCTCGAGGCAACCATTGTGGCAACAGTCACCGAGGACCCTCGCCTGGTTATGCGCTGGCGCGGTCAGAAAATTGTCAACATCAGCCGCGCATTTCTCGCCTCAAACGGCGCACCTAAATCAATCACCGTGCGCCTGGCCAAGCCTCTTGCCTACCAGCGTACCTGGGCAGGCACAACTCTTGGCGAGAAACTCCACTCGCTGGTACGCGATCTAAACGTTGCATCTAACAAGGGTCTCTCCGAGCGTTTTGACTCTACCATTGGCGCAGGTACCGTCCTCATGCCATTCGGTGGCGCTCGCCAGCTAACCCCTGCCCTTTCTATGGTGGCTAAGCTTCCTGTTATGGGCCAGACCAATACGGTCTCGGGCATGGCTTGGGGCTTTAACCCCTACCTCATGGAAGCCGACCAGTTCCGCGGCGCCTACCTCTCTGTTGTTGAGTCCGTTTCCAAGCTGGTTGCTACCGGCTTTAAGTACCAGGACCTCTACCTCACCTTCCAGGAGTACTTCGAGAAACTTGGCCAGAATCCAAACCGTTGGGGCAAGCCAGCCGCGGCCCTTCTCGGCGCACTGATGGCACAGGTCAACCTTGGTCTTGCAGCTGTCGGCGGCAAGGACTCCATGTCCGGTACCTTTGAGGACCTGGACGTTCCACCAACGCTGGTTTCGTTTGCTACCGGCCTTACCAAGGTGGACAAGATTGTCTCCAACGAGTTCAAGGGTGCAGGTCACAGGCTTATCTCTATTGTCCCATCCTACGACGAGAGTGGTCTTCTTCCCGACAACGACTCCCTGATCGCCGCATACAAGCTGGTCAACACCCTGGTCCAGTCCAAGAGTGCGCTCGCCATTACCACGCCAGGTTACGGCGGCGTGGCCGAGGCTCTCTTCAAGAGCTGCCTGGGCAACAAGCTGGGCGTTGAGCTGGTCCCAGAGATTTCTGCCGACGCGCTCTTCTCGCCAACCTACGGTGCCTTCATCGTTGAGCTGGCAGACGGCGTTTCCGTTGACGACGTCGCTGGCGTGTGCGTGGCTCCTCTGGGCGTCACCACGTCCGAGTACACCTTTAGCGCATGTGGCGAGAAGATCGACCTCTCCGAGCTCCAGGAAGCATGGGAGCGCCCACTTGAGGAGGTCTTCCCCTACCGCGGAGGCTCCGACGAGGTTGTGGAGAAAATCAGCTTCGACGGTGCATCCACACGACACTCCTATGCTGGTCCAGCCCTTATCGCACCTGCTCGCCCACGCGTCATCATCCCCGTATTCCCAGGTAATAACTGCGAGTACGACGTTGCGCGTGCTTTTGAGCGTGCGGGCGCTGATCCAACCACGCTGGTCATCAACAACCTGACACCTCAGGACATTGTTGAGTCCGCAAATGCGCTGGCAGAGTCCATCAAGAAGAGTCAAATTGTCATGATTCCAGGCGGCTTCTCAGGCGGAGACGAGCCAGACGGATCAGCTAAGTTCATCTGCGCCCTCTTCCGCGCACCTCAGGTTACCGAGGCTGTCCGCGAGCTCCTGCAGCAACGCGATGGCCTTATGTTGGGCATCTGCAACGGCTTCCAGGCACTCATCAAGCTGGGCCTTGTTCCTTACGGCGATATCCGACCCATGGACGACACCTGCCCAACGCTGACGTTCAACACCATCGGCCGTCACCAGAGCCAGCTTGTCCGTACCAGCGTTGCATCCACAATGTCCCCATGGCTCTCCAAGTGCGCGCTTGGCGACATCCACACCATTGCAATCAGCCACGGAGAAGGTCGCTTTGTTGCCTCCGACGAGCTTCTTGAGACGCTCAAGGCAAGCGGCCAGATAGCAACACAGTACGTTGACGCAACGGGTGCTCCAAGCATGGACTTCTCCGTTAACCCTAACGGCTCTGTCCTGGCTATCGAGGGCATTACCAGCCCCGATGGTCGCGTCCTGGGCAAGATGGGTCACACGGAGCGCTCCGGTGCGGGCCTCTACAAGAACATCCCCGAGCTCACTGCTGGCGACCAGTTCCAGCCTCTGATTGAGGGCGGCGTAGAGTACTTCAAGTAAGGTGCGAGTGCGGCGACGGCAACGCTGCAGGTCAGCGCCGCGTGCGCACACAGGTTGCAAGTGATTTCTACCCGGTATCCATTTCGTGTGGATGCCGGGTTTCTTGTGTGGATGCGCTGCTAGTGGACGGGGTTTCTCGCCAGGCGGGTAGTGTGCTCGAAGCGCACATCCGCTACATGCTCGGTCGCGCCTGGGCGCGCCTGATTTCTGCAAAGAATCTGTAACTTCTGCCTAAATAAGTAAAAGAATCGGTGGATTTGCCTGATTTTGTCAAAGAATCGGTACCTCAAATACAGATTCTTTGCACTTTTTAGGCGGACTTTTCTAGACGTAACTCTGATTTCAAGGTTGGTTCTATGGACGCTCTTATGGAGCCTGATTTTCTCGCCAAGTCTGAACGATTTGCCTGAAAAACACGCCTAGTCTGAGCTATTTGCCGGTTTTTCTCGCCAAGTCTGAGCTGTTTTACTCAGACATGGTGGGGGTTTCAGGCTCGCAAAATTTGGAGACAGCACCCTAGTTAGAACGTGCCTGATTTCTGCAAAGAATCTGTAACTTCTGCCTAAATAAGTAAAAGAATCGGT
>CAJZGX010000055.1:0-8394 GCA_916048235.1 uncultured Atopobium sp. | reverse complement strand
CTGGGGGTTTATATGATTTTAGGACTTGGTATTCCTGAGCTTCTGATTATTGTTTGCGTTGTTATGGTCATCTTTGGACCTAAGAACCTTCCAAAGCTCGGCAAGGCTGTCGGCGAGACCGTCAAGAGCGTTCGTGAGGGTATGGAGTCTGAGACCAAGGAAGAAGCCAAGGAGCCAGAGGCTGAGCTCGTTGAGGACGAAGAGTCCAAAAAGGCTGAGTAACCCCATCTCACACGTATAGACCGACTGACCCATCAACAGAAAGAATACGATGGACACTACTAAAGAGATTGTACTTACCCCAGAAGGCCGTCAGAAGCTTGTCGATGAGCTGGCTTATCGTGAGGGCGAGAAACACGACGAGATTGTTGAGCGCATCAAAGAGGCTCGTGGTTTTGGTGACCTTTCTGAGAACTCCGAGTATGACGCTGCAAAAGAAGAGCAGTCTCACAACGAGTCCCGCATCAACGAGATTCGCCAGATTCTCTCTGTCGCAAAGGTTGTCGAGGGTGGTAGCAAGCGCAATGTCACCGTTGCAATCGGCACAACCGTCGAGCTTGCTGATGCAAAAGGCAAGACAACTAAGTATGTAATTGTTGGTACTACTGAGACTAACTCCCTTGAGCACAAGATCTCTAACGAGTCCCCAGCTGGCGAGGCTCTTATTGGTCATAAGAAGGGCGACGAGGTTGAGTTCACCACGCCAAACGGCAAGGTGAAGAAGTACACCATTACCTCTATTACTCGCTAGACTGGCACAAAAGATTTTGGTCGCCCCGTGTCCGTCTGGCGCGGGGCGTTTTTACGTGGAGGATACATGTCCGAAGTAGAGAACAACATCGCTGGTAGCTCGGCCGCCGCTGACGCAACCGCCGCCGAGAACGTCGACGCAACCGAGGTCACCTCAGAGGCTTCCATCAACGACGAGCGCGCCCAGCGCCACGTTCGTCGCCAGGCACTGCTTGATGCCGGCGTTGATCCATACCCAATCAAGTCCACCGTCACCGCTCACGTCGCTGAGCTGGAGGAGCGTTATGCTGACCTCGAGGACGGCCAGACTGGCGAGGAAGTCTATTCCGTAGCCGGCCGCGTCCGCGCCATCCGCAACCAGGGCAAGATTGCGTTTGTCGTGGTAGAGGACTACACCGGCCAGATTCAGCTTTTCTGTCGCATCAACAACCTTGACGAGAAGAACTGGGAGCTCCTGGGTCTTCTCGACCTTGGCGACATCATTGGCGCAACCGGCGCTATCATGCGCACTCGCCGCGGCCAGCTTTCCCTGGCAGTCACCTCGCTGGAGGTTCTCTCCAAGTCGCTGCGTCCTCTGCCTGAAAAGTTCCACGGCCTCACCGACCGCGAGGTTCGTTATCGCCAGCGCTACGTTGACCTCATCATGAACCCTGAGGTCCGCGATGTATTCCGCAAGCGTTCCCAGATCATCTCCATTATCCGCCAGTTCATGGAGGCAGACGGTTACATGGAGGTTGAGACCCCTGTTCTTCAGGAGATTCTTGGCGGCGCAAACGCAAAGCCGTTCATCACGCACTACAACGCTCTGAACACCGAGAACTACCTGCGTATTGCAACCGAGCTTCCGCTGAAGCGCCTGCTTGTTGGCGGTCTTGAGCGCGTTTACGAGCTTGGTCGTCAGTTCAGAAATGAGGGCACCGACCTCACGCACAACCCAGAGTTCACCTCTATGGAGGCATACGCCGCCTACTCTGACCTGGCCGGCATGCGCGAGCTTTCCCAGAACCTCTTCCAGGAGATTGCCCGCAAGGCTTGCGGCTGCGAGGAGGGCCACGAGGTCATCACTTATCAGGGCACCGAGGTTGACCTCTCCGGCAACTGGCGCGTTGCGTCGCTGGCAGAGATTGCGTCCGAGGTCACCGGCGAGGAGCTCTCCATTGACACCCCTGTCGAGAAGCTCCGCGCAGTCCTGGACCGCTATGAGATTGAGTGGAATCCAGAGTGGCAGGCCGGCAAGCTGTTGTTTGAGATCTACGACGAGCTTGGCGAGAAGAGCATCGTAAACCCAACCTTTGTCTGCGATTATCCTGCAGAGGTTTCTCCGCTCACCAAGCGCAAGGCAGACGATCCTCGTCTGACCGACCGCTTTGAGCTCATTATCTGCGGTGCAGAGTACGCAAACGCATACTCCGAGCTCAATGACCCCGTTGACCAGGAGGAGCGCTTTGCTGCCCAGATGGAGGCTAAGCGTCAGGGTGATGAAGAGGCTATGGAGTACGATTACGACTTCATCCGCGCGCTTGAGTACGGCATGCCACCAGCGGGCGGTATCGGCTACGGCATCGACCGCATGATGATGCTCTTCTGCGATCAGCCTTCTATCCGCGACGTCCTTCTCTTCCCACAGCTCAAGCCCGAGAAGCGCTAAGAGCTTGGAAGCTTAGCTGTCCCACGCAGCGCACAAACGCATCAGCCCGGTATCCGCTCGTTGCAGGTACCGGGCTTTTTATGTGGTTCGTACGGAGGAGAAAAATCCAACGCGAGTCGTATGTTTGCAGAGCCTTCTGTTGGGTATAAATCAGAAATATATAGAGAGTTTTGAGAGGTTTCAGCACATGTTTGATAAATTCACTGACAGAGCGCGTAAAGTCATGAGCTTAGCTCAGGACGAGGCTCGCGGTCTTGGCCAGATGTATGTTGGTACCGAGCACCTGCTACTTGCTCTCATCAAAGAGGGGGAGGGCATTGCTGCTCAGGCTTTGGCTAAGCTAGAGGTCTCGTATGACGAGGCTCTGGCAACCGTAAAAGAGCTCACCACGGGCGCAGGAGATCCTATTCCTGGCGGCCACATTCCGTTTACTCCTCGCGCAAAACGCGTGCTAGAGGACGCGTACAGAGAAACCATGACCCACGGTCAGAGCTATATTGCAACAGAACACCTGCTCTTGGGCATTGTGTCCGAGGGTAATGGTCGCGCTATGGATGCCCTGCGTACTATGGGTGTCTCGGGCGACGCCGTAAGAAACGCCGTTGATGAGCTGGTTGCCCAGACTCCAGAAGATGCACCTGCTGGTCCTCGTATGGCAGAACCTCGTATTGAGGGCGGCATCTTTGGTATGCCTGTTGGCGCTGGTCAGATGCGCCCTAATGCAAATGACGACGCTTCCATGCTGGAGCAGTTTGGCCGCAACCTTACTAAGCTTGCCGCAGATAAAAAGCTTGACCCTGTCATTGGTCGTGACCGCGAGATTGAGCGTGTCATGCAAGTTCTTGCGCGCCGTCAGAAAAACAACCCACTTATCCTGGGAGATCCTGGCGTTGGTAAGACTGCCATTGTTGAGGGCTTGGCTCAGCTCATTGCATCCGGCAACGTCCCTGACATTCTGCGCGGAAAGCAGGTTTGGACGCTTGACCTGGCAAGTCTGGTAGCAGGATCCAAGTATCGCGGTGAGTTTGAGGACCGCATGAAGAAGGTTGTTGCTGAGCTGGAGAAATCCAAGAACGACATCCTCTTCATTGATGAGATTCACACCGTCATTGGCGCAGGTTCCGCAGAGGGCTCCATCGATGCCGCATCCATCTTGAAGCCACCGCTGTCTCGTGGAGAAATCCAGGTCATCGGTGCAACTACGGCAGAAGAGTATCGTAAACATGTCGAGAAGGACGCTGCATTTGAGAGGCGTTTCCAGCCTGTCAACATCGGCGAGCCAAACAACGACGACACCATTTCTATCATCCACGGTCTTCAGGACCGCTATGAGAAGCACCATCACGTCCACTACACCGAGGCTGCTATCAAGGCTGCCGTTGTGCTTTCGAGCCGCTACATCCAGGATCGCTTCCTGCCAGATAAGGCAATTGACGTCCTCGATGAGGCTGGTGCTCGCGCTCGCATCCACAAGATGAGTCTTCCACCAGAGATTGCCCAGGTAGACGCAGACCTTCTCCGCGTTCGTACCCAGAAATCCGAGGCAGCAAGTGCTCAAGAGTTTGAGCAGGCAGCTCGTCTGCGCGACCAGGAGAAATCTCTGGTAGCAGAGAGGGATCGCCTAGAAACTGAGTGGCGCGAGCAGCTGGACAAGAACATTGTTACCGTTGACGAGGACGACATTGCAAAGGTTGTCTCTGGTATCACCGGCGTTCCTGTTTCTAACCTCACCGAGACTGAGGCTTCAAGACTGCTTCGTACAGAAGACATCCTTCACCAGCGTGTTGTTGGTCAGGACGAGGCTGTTGTTAAGGTTGCAAAGGCAATCCGCAGAAGCCGTAGTCCTCTCAAAGACCCTAAGCGCCCTGGCGGCTCCTTCATCTTCTTGGGACCTTCCGGTGTAGGTAAGACTGAGCTTGCAAAAGCCCTGGCAGAGTTCCTGTTTGGCTCTGAAGACGCCCTGCTTTCATACGATATGTCCGAGTACATGGAGCGCCACACCGTAGCTAAGCTGGTTGGCGCACCTCCAGGATATGTGGGCTACGATGAGGGCGGCGAGCTCACCAAGGCTGTCCGCAGGCGTCCGTACTCTGTCCTGCTCTTTGATGAGATTGAGAAGGCACATCCAGACGTCTTCAACATCTTGTTGCAGATTCTGGACGAGGGCCGCTTGACTGACGGTCAAGGCCGTCACGTGGACTTCTCCAATACGGTTGTCATCATGACATCCAACATTGGTGCTCGTGAGATTGCCCGTACCAACACCATGGGCTTCTCGTCAGAAGGCTCAAAGGGACTCTCCGACAAAGAGATTACCAGTCGTGTTATGTCCGAGCTCAAGCGCGGATTCCGCCCAGAGTTCTTGAACCGTGTGGACGAGATTGTTGTCTTCAAGTCGCTCTCTACCGAGCAGCTTCGTGGCATTGTTGACCTCATGGTTCTTGAGCTGCGCGATCGCCTGATTGCCAACGGCATGTCCATTGAGCTTACCGAGGCCGCAAAGGACCTGATTGCCAAAGACGGAACCGACCCTGTCTACGGTGCTCGTCCGCTGCGCCGCACCATTCAGTCGATGATTGAAGATCCGCTGTCTGAGGAGCTTCTCTCTGGTCAGTGGACCGCAGGCGACATTGTTGCTGTTGATGTTGACGCTGAGGGCAAGAAGCTTGTGTTCACTAAGACCACGGGCGTTATCCCCGAGCCTCGCAAGAAAGAGACAATGGCGCAGCTTGACCAGATGGACGTCAGCATGGGACCATCTTCGCTGCCACAGGGTAGCGCGGGCGGTTCGTCCGACCTGATGTCCTCCGCCGAGTAAGACACTCCGACCCGAGGTTCTGCCTCGGGTCTTTTTGTATCGCAGCTAAAACGCACAGTTCTCTTGGCAGAAGCTCTTGGCGAGAAACCCGTCTTCTCCAAACCGTCACTACACGCGCCGGCAACAAAACCGTATACTTGAAATGTTGAAACAAATTGAAGCCGTAAACGTACCAGATTGCAAAACGCAGCCTGTAAGCTGCAAGTAATTGAGGGAGAGCCATGGAGCCAACGCAACTTGATCCAAGCGCAACAGAAAACGAGGACCGTATTGCCACCGCTCTGAAGATGACTGCCCCTGGCACAGCGCTCCGCGTTGCACTGGACATGATTATCGCCGGCCGCTTGGGCGCCCTCATTTGCGTGGGAGATACAGAAAACGTCCTTGCTGCGGGCGGAGATGGTTTCAAACTTGATGTTTCTTTCACAGCAAATCGATTGTTTGAGCTCTGCAAGATGGACGGCGCTGTAGTGGTGGACAAAGACCTCACCAGAATTCTGCGTGCCAACTTCCACCTCAATCCTGATGCAACGCTTCCAACTGCAGAAACAGGCACTCGCCACCGTACTGCCGCTCGCATGAGCTTGCTCACCAAGTCTATTGTGATTGCAGTGTCTTCTCGTCGTTCGTTGATTACGGTCTACGTTGATGGTCACGTTATTCCGCTGAAGTCAGTACCAGCCATTATGTCTACCGTCAACCAGCTTTCGGTTGCCATGCAAAATACGCGCCAGCAACTTGATCGTGCACTTTTACGCCTAACCGCTCTAGAGCTTGATAACTACGTCACCCTGGGCGATGTAGCAGGCATTTTCTACTTGTTTGAAGTTCTTTTGAGTGCCGCTGATCAGCTTGATTCTTGTCTTTTGGAGCTAGGTAGCGAGGGAAAAACCACCGCTATGCAGCGCGAGGAATATTTGGGTGGTATCGACGAGGCCTATAACCTGATGATTCGCGACTATGCCGTAGATTCTTCCGCTGAAGAGGCGCGCGCCATTCGCCGCCGCTTCCACGAGACAGCAAACACTGAGCTCCGCTCTGCAGAAAGCGTTGGTCAGATTCTTGGCTACTCCGATGGCCGCGGAGAAGATGCCTCCATGGAGCCTCTGGGCCTGCGCACGCTTTCCCGCGTTCACGTGGTCAACGATGAGATTGCGGCCAGAATTGTTGACGCCTACGACAACCTGCAGCAGCTGCTTCACGTTGCAGAAAACGATACGTCCAGCCTCAAATCTCTGGGTGTCGAGAACCCCGGTGCACTTGCTAACAGTCTCCGCAGAATGTGGGGTAAGTCAGAATAATGGCTGCAAGCAGCACTTGTGCAAAGGTCGTGTCAAAGCCACGTCCTTCTCGCCTCACAACACATGGAGCAAAAGCCGATACCGTTGCCGTCATTGTGGCCGGTGGCATTGGCGAGCGCTTTGGTTATCCTGACGGTAAACAGTTTATTTCTGTCTGCGGTCTTCCGCTGATGAGCTGGTCAATCCTTGCGTTTGATCACGCGCCAAGCGTGGCTCGCATTGTGATTGCTTGCTCTGACGAGAAACGCGCTGCAGTTCAAGAGGGTGTTGTGGGCAAGCTTGTACTCCACAAGCCTGTTCACTTTGCAACGTCTGGTACTACCAGACAGGAATCGGTTTACAACGCGCTCCAGGTAGTGCCTGCTGGATATGATTTTGTTTCTGTTCATGATGCGGTTCGTCCGCTCATTGAGGTAGAGACCATTGAGCAGGTCATTGGCACAGTTCGTAAGTCTCCTAAGATTGCGGGAGCAATTTTGGCTCACCGTGCAACTGACACATTGAAGCGCGTAGACGGCGCAACCATCGTAGATACACCTGATCGCTCAACGTTTTGGGCTGCTCAGACCCCTCAGGTATTCAAAACGCGCACGCTTCTTGAAGCTCACGAGGTAGCTCGTCAGGAGGGCTACCAGGGAACTGATGACTCGTCGTTAGTTGAGCGACTAGGTCTTACGGTGCTGTGCGTTGAGTCGCAACGAGAAAACGTGAAGGTCACATACCCGTCTGACCTTGCAATTGTTGAAGCTACGCTCAGTCGACGCCTGGTAGAAGGCGCAACCGGAAATGGGGCTGTAGAGTGAGCATGCCAGAGCTTAAAATTGGCCACGGATACGATGTTCATCGCCTGGTAGAGGGCAGAGATCTTATCTTAGGTGGCATCAAAATTGAGCACACCAAAGGTCTTCTCGGCCACTCTGATGCTGACGTTTTGGCTCATGCACTCATGGATGCCCTGCTAGGAGCTGTGCGCACCGGCGACATTGGCCAACTTTTCCCTGATACAGACCCTGCTTATGAGGGCGCTGATTCTATGGTGCTTCTGTCCCATGTTATGCAGCTTGTTCGCGATAAGGGCTTTGAGCTTCTGGACTGTGATTGCACTGTTGCAGCTCAAGCACCTAAACTGCTTCCTCATCGCGACGCTATGAGAAACCGCATGGCAGAGGTCATGGGCGTTACGCCAGATAAAGTTGGCGTAAAAGCAACCACTACCGAAGGCCTTGGCTTTGTGGGCACTCAAGAAGGCATTGCTGCCTGGGCAGTTGTACTGCTGGGACGTAGCGCGCAATAAGTTATAGCTCTACGATATGGTCGGCTGCCTCCACCACTTTAGGGTCATGAGATATGAGAAGTATTATGTGGTCCTGCTTGACCTTCTTGAGAAGATTAAGAAGAACATCAACACTGTTTTGATCTAATGCAGAAGTTGGCTCGTCAAGCAACATAACACTTGGATTCATAAGCATCATGCGGATAATTGCAATCTTTTGCTTTTCTCCACCAGAGATAGCAGAGCTTCGTTCAACAAGGCGGACATCAAGATTTTGATCGTCTCCAAGCAGCAATTTTTCCAAATTGAACAGCTTGATATAGCTGATTATCTCTTCATCTGTTGGCTGCTTTTTGCAGAGTAGGGTCAGATTATTTCTTACCGTATCGTCAACAATGCTTGGCTCTTGTTCAGTAAATCCAAGAGTATTTTTTCGGAGTTCATATTGATTAATTTGAGTGAGCAAATCCTCATTAATAGCAATAGTGCCTGATAGGTGAGAAGACCACTCTCCGTTAATGAGCTTCAGAAATGTTGATTTGCCTGTTCCGTTTCCACCGGTAATAGCGTATATATTTCCTTTTGCAAAACTACAAGACAAGTT
>CAJZGX010000054.1:0-8408 GCA_916048235.1 uncultured Atopobium sp. | reverse complement strand
CATAGGTTTCAAAAGTTATAAAAGCTTTTCTGCGCCAGAGCCGTCTCTCATGGGTAAACTAGAAACATCTATGTTTGTTACAAGGAGGATTCATGGGTCAGAGAATTCAAGGTACCGAAGATCTTTATGGCGGCTATATGCGCTCTTGGGAGCATATGCAAGATGTTGCCCGCCATCTGTTTGGTATCTATGGCTTTGACCGCATTGAGACTCCTGCACTTGAGCAGGTAGACACCTTTGTTCACGGCATTGGTGAGTCAACCGATGTCGTACGCAAAGAGATGTTCCGCGTTTTTTCAGGCGCGCTACTTGATGATTTGCTAGCTGCCGGCAATGAGTCCGGTCTTAAGCCTCGTCAGCGTATGGCTATGCGTCCTGAGGGAACTGCTGGTGTGGTCCGTGCTGCTGTTGAGCACAACTTTGTGCCACAGGGAGGAACTCCTGCAAAGCTTTGGTACGCCGAGTCAATGTTCAGGGGAGAGCGTCCTCAGAAAGGCCGTCTGCGCCAGTTCCACCAGGTAGGTGTCGAGTGGCTTGGAGCCTCTGATCCAGCTGCTGACGCAGAGTCCATCATCATGTTGATAAAGTTTTACGAGCAGATGGGTTTCTCGCCAGCTGATATGAAGCTCATGATTAACTCCATGGGTGACGCGGAGTGCCGTCCAGCATATCGCGAGAAGGTCAAGCAGTTCATTCTTGATCACAAGGATGAGATGTGTGAAGACTGTCTTGAGCGTGCGGAGATCAATCCACTTCGTGCATTTGACTGCAAAAATGAGAGCTGCCACACGGTTATGAAGGATGCTCCACTGATTTCTGACAACCTATGTGATGATTGCTGCGCTCACTATGAGCAGGTCAAGGCATATTTGGACGCTGCGGGTATTTCATACGTTGAAGATCCAACGCTTGTTCGTGGTTTGGATTACTACACGCGTACTGTCTTTGAGGTAGAGATTCCAAACGCTGGCGTTGGCGCTATTGGCGGTGGCGGTCGTTACGACGGTCTTGTTGAGCTTGAAGGTGGAAAGCCAACCCCAGGCGTTGGATTTGCTGTTGGCTTTGAGCGCATTATGCTTGCGCTAGAAGCTCTTGGTGTTGCAGCTGAGCCAGCGGCTCCAAGCTGCGTGTATGTTGCTTGTGCAGGTGCTGAGCAGGCTCCTGTTGTATTTGATACCGTGCTGGCATTGCGTGAAGCTGGTATTAGATGCGAGGCTGATCGTACTGGTCGTTCGCTGAAGGCTCAGTTTAAGCAGGCGGATAAGATGGGCGCATTGCTTTGCGTGGTTATTGGTCCAGATGAGGTTGAAGCCGGTGCGGTAACCCTTCGTGACATGGAGTCTCACGAGCAGGTACAGGTGCCTGCTGATCAGCTTGTCGCTGAGGTTAAAGCAAGGCAGTAACAAATAGGGCTAGAAGTTAAATTTAAACCTCTCATGTCTTAGGCATGAGAGGTTTTGTTTTTTTAGGCAACTTTTACAGCAGGAAGGCTTGCAGTTGTATCTGTTGTGTCTTCGTCTTGCACGTGAGGCCATGAGCAGCTGCGGACATCGTCAGAGGTAAGGCCAAGCCAACGAGCGCGGTGACCGTCAATTTTTGCTGGACGGCGATGGAGCCACAGGGAAATTCCCAGAGTCCAAAGAGGCAGCAAATAAAGGAAGCTCGCAGCTAGAAGACTCATAGAAGGTGCACCAATTGCAGAGAGTACCGAGATGTTTGAAATGGACCACGGTACCAGTGGAGCAAGAATTACAGCGCTATTCTCGATATCCAAAGCAAGGGCGCTGGAAGAGTTTTCTGCGTTCTCGCATAGGTCGTTTGTAAGCATAATAGCCAAGGTCTGGTTGCAAGAAACCATTGAGGTAAACATGCTGGTAATCAGAACGCCAAAGAAAGGTGTGGAGTTATCGGAAAGGTCAGCTACCAGCTGGCACATACGGCGAAGCAGGCCAGTTGTCTGGAAAAGACCAGCGTAGCTTGAAGAAATGGTGACAATTGTCAAAACGTTCATCATGGAGAAGACGCCGCCACCATTCACCATGTTTGCAACGGTAGCTCCTGGAGCACGAAGGCCAAAGAGCAGAATAACAGGAAGATCTGCAAGAGGAACGCGCTGGATAGTGACACACAGAATGCAAGCAAGTACCAGGCTGGATGCCATGGTAACAATGACATCAACTTTAAGAAGCGAGAAAACAATGACAAGAAGTGCTGGTGTAAGTGAAATCAAAGAAAGTCTAAAGGAACGGCTCAGAAGACCAGTAACATCGGGAATAGTTCCCGTGTTTGCCATAAAGAAGTCCCAGGCCACGTAGATAACACATGCAGCAATAAAAGGTACCACGCTGGTACGAAGCATGCGGTTAATGTTCTTAGATAGATTGGTATCGGTGAGCTGTGAAACAAGAATTGCGCTGGTAGACATAGGGGAGCAACGATCGCCAAAGTAGCTACCTGCAAGAACAGCGCCACCAATAAAGAACTCGCTAGCTCCAATTGCCTTACCAATAGACATGCAGATAATACCCATGGTTGCAGCGGTACCAAATGCGGTGCCCAAAAGCATGGACATCATGGTGCAGAGTAAGAAGGTAGCCAGAATAAAGACAGAAGGAGAAATAAGAGAAGCAGAAATACTGACAATCTCTGGAATGGTTCCAGCTGCACGCCACGCCGCACTCATAGCACCGACAACAGCAAACAGCGCAATGATTGTTTTAACTTCCCAAACAGATTCAAAGGCTGCTAAAAGAAGCTTTTTTGCAGAGATTTTGCGAGAGAGTCCGTAACCAAAAAAGAGAAAGAAACCAATGGTCAAGATAGATGTAAGGGGGAAAGATAGGGCTGTACCTACGATGAGCATCACCGCAAAGGCACTTAGTACTATTAGCTCTACCATGCATCCACTCCAAACGAATTTCTTATGTAAATAGAGTAGGCAACTAAAAAGTTGAAGTCCAACTGTTTTCAATGGTTATAATTACAAGTAATTTTTGTAATACAGTGGGAGCAAAAATGAACTTTCAAACCATGGATTATTTTGTTGCCGTTGCAGAAGAAAAGAGCTTTACCAAGGCGGCTGAACGCCTGAGCGTAACGCAGCAAACGCTCTCGGCAAATATTGCGGCAGCAGAAAAAGAACTTGGTTCTAAGCTGCTAGAACGTACGGTCCCGCTGTCGCTCACGTTTGCGGGAGAAGAGTTCTTGCGTTATGCCCGTAGGTTCCAGGCTCAGCGTCGCGCCATGGATCAAGAGTTTCTTGATATTGCAGGCAACGAGCGAGGTCGCCTGCGTGTTGGTGTCACTGCTACACGAGGCCACATCATCATGCCGCGCTCCATTGCTGCTTTCCAAAAATTGCACCCAAACATTTCCATTGAGCTTGATGAGGGCGAGAACGACGAGCTTGTTGAGTGGCTATCTGAAGGCCAGCTTGACTTGATTGTTGCAACAGTTAATTCATCGTCATATGACCTTGTTGTTAAAAAGCTGTTTGACGAGAAGATCGTTCTGGTAGTTTCTCAAGCGCTTCTTGGATTTTTGTATGCAGATAAGGTTGACTCGGTTGTCGCGCAAGTCAAAAAGACAGGAAAGCTCACGGCCTTGGAAGCTTGCCCCTTCTTAACGGTGGGTAAGCGAGACATTGCTGGTAGTTTTGCTCGCCATGCGTTTGCTGCGTCGGGCATTTCTCCCACTATCAAGGTCATGTCTAGAAACTCCGAGACGCTTTTGGCGCTTGCCATGAGAGGCGTTGGCGCGTGCTTCTTGCCATCAGAGCTGGTGGCCTCGTCTTACTACGACTCTGAAACTTCCGGTCTTCACATCATTGAGCTGGGAAAAGAGATGTCTTACTCGGTTAGTGTTGCCTGGCGACGCACCGACCATGTGTGGAGCACAATTGAGTCATTTGCTCAGGTGCTTTCTGAGCAGCGTTATGTGGTGAAGCGAGGTGAGTAGCGTGGATGCTCTTCAGTCTGATAATAACTTTGAGGTTTTGTATCAGGACAACTATCTACTTGCCGTGAATAAACCAGCGGGAATTATCGTTCATGCGGACGGTACCCATGAACCTTCGTTAACTGAGCTAGTTTGCGAGAAACTCCGTGCACTTGAGGGCTCAAGAGAGATAGATCTTTCCCAAGTCCAAGCTCTGAATCGCCTTGATAGAGAGACTACGGGCATAGTGCTCTTCTCGCTCAAAAAAGAGATGCAGCCGCAGTTTGACCAGCTTATTGCCTCCAAGGAGCTTTCCAAAGAGTATCTTGCAGCTGTTAAGGGAGCGTTTGAGCCACATAAACTGCTGATAGATAAGGCAATTGGAAAAGATCGGCATGACGCTCAAAAGATGAGGGTCTCAGCGACAGGCAAACCTTCTCAAACGGAGGTATGTCTAGTAAAAGTTGCTTCATCAGCACAAGGTCAAATTCACAGCTTGCTGCTGGTCAATTTGCTGACAGGAAGAAAGCATCAAATTAGAGTGCATCTCTCGTCACTTGGATTTCCTCTGGTAGGAGATGCGTTATACGGAGGAGTGTCTTCTTTGCAGCGCGGAGCAAAAAGGAAGCATAAAGCGCAGCCGTTAATGCTGCATGCATATCGCGTTGGATTTATTCATCCAGTCACGAGCGCAAAAATTGTGATTAAAACGGACATTCCAGAGCGATTTTCTTATTTTGGTGTCACTGAGGTGGACTAATAGTACATACTTTGTGATAGAGACATGCATTCATTTTGTGCAAATACGTTACCCAGACGTGCATAAAGTGAACGAGGAGGGGGAGAAATGCCTGGCACAATGCGAGGTGTCTATACCAACCTGACTGAAATTCGCAGGAAGGTATTTAAAGAGGTTTCAGCGCTTGCGTACGAAAAAGCAGACAAGAGCGTTGATGAAATTGCTCGTCAGATGGAAGAGCTGCCTTACAAGATTATTCCTGGTGATATTGCAACATATCGCGAGAGCGTCTTCTTGGAGCGCGCGATAGTTGGTGAGCGTATCCGCATGACTATGGGTATGCCTATGCAGGGTGTTGATCAACCCGAGCAAATATCCGATGGCTTGGAAGAGGCTTCTCGACCAGAGGTTTATTACCAGCCTCCGTTGATCAACATTGTCAAGTTTGCATGCAACGCCTGCGAGGACAACGTGTATCGCGTTACCAATGCATGCCAGGGTTGTCTTGCACACCCTTGCCGAGAGATTTGTCCTAAAGAGGCAATTAGCTTCGTAGATAAAAAGGCATATATTGACCAGGAGAAGTGCATTCAGTGTGGCATGTGCTTCAAGGTTTGCCCTTACCAGGCAATTCATCACCACGTACGTCCTTGCGCTGCTGCTTGTGGTATGGACGCTATTGGCTCCGATGAGCATGGTCGCGCAGATATTGATTACGAGAAGTGCGTATCTTGTGGTCAATGCCTGGTCAACTGCCCCTTTGGTGCAATTGCTGATAAGAGTCAGATTTTCCAGGTAATTCAGGCCATCAATGAGGGTTACACCGTTGTCCCAATTGTGGCTCCTTCGTTTGTTGGTCAGTTTGGCAAGGGTAGCGTTGGCCGTCTTCGCGAAGCCTTCAAAGAGATGGGCTTTGCCGAGGTAGAAGAGGTAGCAACCGGCGCTGACCTTTGTACTGTTCAGGAAGCAGAAGACTTTGTCAAAGAAGTCCCAGAAAAGCTTCCCTTTATGGGAACAAGTTGCTGTCCTTCCTGGTCTGCCATGGCTAAAAAAGAGCATCCAGAGCACGCTGATGCAATCTCTATGGCCCTAACCCCCATGGTTTTGACTGCTCGTCTGGTAAGAAAGCAAAACCCAGAGTCCAAGATTGTCTTTATTGGACCATGCACTGCAAAGAAGCTCGAGGCTCTGCGTCGCTCCGTTAAGTCCGAGGTCGATTTTGTTCTGACTTTTGAGGAGCTTGCAGGAATGATGGAGTCTAAGGGCATTGACTACACCAAGCTTGATGACGACAACTCCGACTTTGAAAACGCATCCCATGACGGTCGCGCCTTTGCCGTTGCGGGTGGCGTTGCGGGTGCCGTAGTTAACGTTATTCACCAGAAGTACCCTGATAAAGAAGTGCCTATCATGGCTGTTGATGGCCTTGCTGAGTGCCGAGCTATGCTTAAGGATGCTGTTAAGGGTAAATATCCAGGCTACCTTCTTGAGGGCATGGCTTGTCCTGGCGGCTGTGTCGGAGGCGCTGGCACCCTGAGTGCCGTTAACCGTGCTGCCGCAGCAGTTAAGCGTTACGCAAAGACTGCTTCTTCTGACCTAGCTTCTGCAAATAAGTACAACGATCTTATTCCAGAGCTTGCTGGTACTGTTTCTGCTGAGGTTGAGATTGCCGAGGTTCTTGAGGTTCAGAAGCCTGTTGAGTAGTCATATTTTCTCAAATTAAACGTAAAACGCCGTTGCATTGCATCGGCGTTTTTTATATGAAATGCAGATTATTAAGGTAATTTACCTGGTAAAAAAGGACCTGTGGTTAACAGGTCCTTTAAGTTTTAGCTGAGAGATAGTCAACAAAATGCGAATTATTTTGAATTACTCAGACTTTTCATTCTTCATGGATGCATAGAATGTTGCATGTGAAAAAACGTCTTTAATGGTTTTTCCATTAATAAAAGGAAGCGCGAGAAATTCGTCTACCGTCGGAACTAGTTCAGAACAATCTACAAAGTGGTTTTTTGAGTTTCTGATACTGGTGTCTTGAGCTCTCCATGCCTCAAAATTGACATCAGTGAGGTAATAAACCTGGTGTCCGACTTGCATGTACACAGAGTGATTACTGTGCAGGTACTCTACCAGGTCTTCGTAAGAAATCTGGAGAACCTCAGAACTTTTCTTGCCCATGATGCAATCCTTTCCACGTCGCTTGCGCGCAAATTATGGACGCACTTTTATTGACTATACCGCCCTCCGAATACGCTTATTCAGATGAATTGAGAGGCATAGGCAAGCGGACGTTTTTTCTCGCTCAACGGCAATGAGCGGATGATTGCAATTTTTAGTGCTACTATTTGAGGATTTCTTGAACCATCTCATCTGCAGTATTGCAGAGTGTGGTGGCACCAGCAGCTAGAAGCGTTTCTTTATCTCTAAATCCCCAGGTAACGCTAATGCAAGGCATGCCGCTGTTGTGTGCTGTTGCAACATCAACCTCAGAGTCTCCAATATAGACAGCGTCTTGAGGTTCAACACCAATTTGAGCAAGGGCGTAATGGACAGGTTCTGCATCAGGCTTTCTTTTAAGGTCATCTCGCTGACCTAAGGCAAAGTCAAATCTACCTGGGAAGAAATTGCTCATTAAATCTGCAATAGCAAAGTCTGGCTTGTTGGAAACAACAGCGCATTTAACCCCCGCTGCTCTGAGCGTATCTACCGCATCAAGGATGCCAGGATAGGGTGCAGTGTTATCCAAACTATGGTCAGCGTAGTGCTCCTTAAAGCATTCGAGTACGCGCTGGTATGTTTCATCATCGGTACCCTCTGGCACGGCGTCACGGATAAGCTTTGCAACGCCATTTCCAACCATCTGACGTACTTCATCAACGGTATAGGTGGGCATGTTGAACTGCTCAAGAGCGTAATTTGTTGCCCAAGCAAGATCATCTATAGTGTTGAGTAATGTGCCATCAAGATCAAAAACGGCGGCTTTATAACTCATTTGTACTCCTTTTGTTATAGATAAAATTAAGGCTACTAAAGACTATGTCTATAATAAGTTTAGTTTTATTTTGTCTAAAGAAAATGCTGTTTCGCTAGAAGACTGTCTAAGAATACTCAAAGAGTATATAGAGAAGGAAAGATAGAATGAAATCCATTAAATTTGATGATGTATCATATCATTATCATAATTCCGATAAAGGAATTCAGAACTTCTCTTTAGAAATCTCTAAAGGTGAATTTATAGCGGTAATTGGTAAGAATGGTGCAGGTAAATCAACTTTTTTGAATTTGGTTGCTGGACTATTAAAGAAGTATGACGGAAAAATTATTGTTGAAGAAGAGATACCCTTTAGAGATGTTGGAGTTTGTCTACAGAAACAATCAATCGATTGGTATTTAAATGTCTTTGACAATGTGTACCTTGGTGCAAGATTAAGTGGGCAAACATCTAGCGATGCTAAGGAAAGTACTCATAAGATCATAAATTTTCTTGGATTGTCTGAGTTTGAAAAATCTTTACCTGATGGCTTATCTGGAGGACAACAGCAGCTCCTGCAGGTTGCAAGAGCGTTGGTTCATAAACCAAATTTTCTTATTCTTGATGAGCCAACCTCCGGGCTGGATGTAATCAAAGGGGATAATTTATTTAAATATTTAAGAAAAGAATGTGATAACAGAAACTGTACGGTACTTGTTTCCTCACATGATCTTGGTTTGTTGGAGGAGTATTGTGATCAGG
>CAJZGX010000053.1:0-8523 GCA_916048235.1 uncultured Atopobium sp. | reverse complement strand
GAAGTTAAGAACGTTTCATGGCATATTATCAAGTTATTAAGACTTGTCATGAGGCGGCTTTGGGCCAATGTGTCTCATTAAGAGAAAGGCAAGGTGGTGCTGTGTTAAGTGATCTCCTTACCGAAGACCTGGTGCAGCTCAATGTTGTAGCTTCTAACTGGGAAGATGCAATTAGAAAGTCTGCGCAACCACTCGTCGATAACAAAAAAGTAACTGAGGGCTATGTTGATGACATCATTAAAGGTGTCAACGAACTTGGCCCTTATATTGTTATTACCGAGCATGTGGCCCTTCCTCATGCACGTCCTGAGTCCGGCGCACTTGAGTCTGCAGTAGGCATTACCGTGCTTAAGGATTCCGTTGAGTTTGGTAGCAAAGACAACGATCCAGTTAAGTTTCTTTTCCCACTTGCTGCAAAAGATAGTGAAGGCCACCTTAGTGCCCTTCAGTCTCTTGTTGAATTGCTGAGCGATCCAGATTTCTTCGCTCAGCTTGAAAAAGCTCAGTCACCAAAAGATGTTGTGGACCTTGTCCACGCAAAGGAAGGTAGGTTGTAATGGCTGATAAGAAGTTCCACGCACTGGTTTGCTGCCGTGCAGGTATGGGTTCTTCCATGATGCTCAAGATCAAGATTGACCAGGTCATCAAAGAGAATGATCTTCCAATCGAGACTGAGCACGGTAATCTGGATTCCCTGATTGGTTTCAATGGCGATCTTGTTATCACCATGTCTGACCTCACCGATGAGCTCAACGCTGACGATCGCGTTCCTTCTGCAGTTGGTATTACCAACATTGTCGACAAGGCAGAGATGAAGGAAAAGCTCACCGCTTGGCTCGCAGAGCACAACGCATAAGCTCCCCTTTGTATCTTTTTGGCGGGAGTTTCTCGTCATACGCAACATGAGTTGCCTTCGGCGAGAAGCTCTCGCCAAACCTTTGACAAGAGGTACTTGTCACTTGATTTAGAGAACTTATCTGAGTAGGTTCGTCGGTTTATTTGCTGAAAGGGATTACGCATGCTCAATGCAATTCTCATGCAGCTCAGAGACACAGCCGTCATCATGGGCGTTATTGCTCTTGTCGGCCTCTTGCTGCAGAAGAAGTCCGCTGTGGACGTCTTCTCCGGAACTGTGAAGACCATTATTGGCTTCATGATCTTCAATATTGGTTCCAGCGCTATGTCCGCTCAGGTCAACATCTTCAGCGATATGTTTAGTCGTGCATTCGCTGTTAAGGGCGTTGTAACCCAGGTTGAGGTCGCAACTGCTCTTGCACTGAATACCTATGGTACTGAGGTTGCTCTTGTAATGGTCCTTGGCTTCATCATGAACCTTGTGTTTGCCAAGATTACCCCATTCAAGTCCGTCTTCTTGACTGGTCAGCACTTCTTGTACTTCTCCTGCGTACTCGCACTGGTCTTCATCGCTCTTGGTCTCCCAATGTGGGTCACCATTGTTCTTGGTGGTGTCATCCTCGGCTTCTGCGGTGCTGCGCTGCCTTCGTTGTGCCAGCCATTCGTAAACAAGCTTGTTGGTGGAGATTCCATCGCAATCGGCCACTTCAACTGCATCGGTTATGCATTCTCCGGTTACGTTGGAAAGCTCTTTGCTAAGAAGAACGAGGAGGAGGGCGAGAAGGAAACTAAGGAGCTTCCAGAGTTCTTCAAGCTCTTCAAGGACTTTGTCTTCTCCGTTGCTCTTTTCATGATTGTTCTGTTCTACGTTGTTACTATTGCATGCCTTGTCACCGGTCACTTTGGCGACACCCTTGCAAACAACAAGCCATTCACCAGCTACTTTGGTAACGATATGTGGTGGATTTGGCCATTCCTTGCTGGTCTTCAGTTTGCTGCTGGTATGTCCGTTCTTGTTTACGGCGTCCGTCAGTTCATTGCTGAGATTACCGCTGCATTTGTCGGCATCTCCGAGAAGCTCATTCCAGATGCACGTCCTGCAGTCGACTGCCCTGCAATCTTCCCATTTGCACCAAACGCTGTCATCATCGGCTTCATTGGCTCCTTCCTTGGCGGCCTTGTTGCAATGGCACTTATGGTTGCATTCCACAGCCCAACCATCATGATTCCTGCAGCAGGCATCTGCTTCTTCTCTGGTGGTACTTGCGGCGTTTGTGGTTACGCTTACGGTGGATGGCGCGGTGCTCTTCTTGGCTCCTTCCTGGTTGGTATTTTCCTGACCGCTGGTCCTCTGATTCTCTATCCTGCATTTGCTCAGCTGGGAATTGCAGAGGCATCCTTCCCTAACGTTGACTACAACATCGTTGGTTCTATCATCTACGGCATCGGCTCACTCTTTGGTCTTGCCTAAGCCTAGATTTCTGTAGTACCTACTCAGCTCTACGGTTTCTTAGGGCGCTCGTGGAAAGCCCGCGGGCGCCCTTTTAAAAGCTTCACAACAAGGAAAAACATGGCAGACGAGAAGAACAACAAAAGTGTTACTGAGTCAGTGCTTGGCGATATGTTTGGCCTCAGCGTTGACAAACAGCCTGCTCCAGAGCTTCCCAAAGATCAGTTAGTTCTAGAAGTTCTTGAAGATAGAACTCGTTTGATGGTTCAGGGAATTCTGTATTTGCTCCTGGCGTTTGCTGCTCTTGCTCTGACATTTTTCTTTTGGGTTTACGCCAATGTAAGTGGCAATATTTTGGGTCTTGTTGGTGTTATTGCAGGACTTACCATTACGTGGTTTGCATCACGAGCCATGGGAAAACGCTTTAGTCGTTTTGCCAGCGGCATTCATGTTATTGATTTTGGACAGAAAAACGTATGTATCTTTGCAAAATCCGACAAGAGAAAAGCACTTGTCGTTCCTTATACCAAGATTAAAAGCTACAAACTCATCCGACAGGGCAAGGCGCTCCGCCTGCTTCTTGAAGGCGCTTGGGTAAGCCATCCTTCCGGATTTGAATTTGTAGACATTAACCGTCCTTTTATGGCCGCCACGCTTGATCAAATTCAAGAGCAGATTGAGCAGCTTATGGCTCAGCACAAGGTCAAAGAGACGCGTTAGCTCAGCATGTAGTAAGTGTCTTTGAGCGCTGCCTCACAGACAGATAAGGAGTTGTAATGGCAACTGAAAAAGAGCAGGTTCAGGAGTTTCTCTCCATTGTGGGAAAGTCGCTTCATCAGTATGTAGAGAGCATTGATTTTGATGCGCTTTCTGCAGCTAAAAAGCTTATTTTGGATGCAGAGGCAAAGGGCGGCCGTCTACACGTAACCGGCATTGGTAAGCCAGGTCACGTCTCCGGTTATGCTGCATCGCTTTTCTCGTCAACTGGAACTCCAACCTACGAGCTTCACGGTACCGAATGCGTCCATGGATCCGCTGGTCAGACTCGTCCTGGTGACGTAGTCATTGCTATTTCCAACTCCGGCGAGACAGGCGAGCTCAAGGCTACCGTTACCTGCCTCAAGAACGTTGGCGTGCACATTATTGCGCTGACCGGAAATCCCAACTCGTGGCTGGCAAACGAGGCAGAGGTTGCCCTTATTGCAGGTGTTGAGCAGGAGGGCGATTCCATGAACAAGCCTCCACGCGCCTCAATTCTGGCTGAGATTATGGAGCTCCAGTGCCTCTCTATCCTGCTTCAAAACGAGTACGGCCTTAACCCAGAGCAGTACGTTAAGTGGCATCCCGGTGGAGCTCTTGGCGCGTCCATTCGCGAGGGCAAATAACCCCAGATAAACACTGCAATACGTACAGAGGAGGTTGCATGTCAACATTTAAGGGCGTTATTGTCCCTATGGTCACGCCGTTTAACCGCGACGAAGAACAGTCTATTAACTACGAAGCAGCTGAGCAGCTTCTAGAAAAGCTTATCTCCGAGGGCGCTGACGGTATCTTTACGTTTGGTTCTAACGGTGAGTTCCACGTTTGTAGCCCTGACGAGAAGATCAAGTTCTCCAAGTTTATTATCGAGAAAACCGCAGGTCGTCTTCCTGTTTACGTAGGAACCGGCGCTTGCTCAACAAAAGAGGCTCTCTACATGAGCCGTGAGGCAGAGGCAATTGGTGCAGACGCACTTTCTGTCATCAACCCTTACTTCCTGGGCATTTCTGATCAGCAGCTGGTCGAGTACTTCAAGACAGTTGCTGCAAGCGTAAAGATTCCTGTCCTTCTGTACAACATTCCTAAGGGTACCGGCAAAAACATCTCTCAAGAGGCAGTTGAGCAGCTGGTAACCATTGAGAACATCAAGGGTATTAAAGACAGTTCCGGCGACATTGATAACCTCAAGGATTATCTGGACGCTGCCGCTGGTCACGACGTAGACGTACTTGTTGGCTCTGACGGAAAGATCTCTGAGGCTCATGCTCTTGGAGCTCAGGGTACTATCGCCGGTACTGCAAACCTTATTACCAAGGTTGTCGTTGACCTTTGGAAGGCTCTTGAGGCAGGAAATTCGGAGGAAGCAGCTCGCCTGCAGGCAGAGATTGAGCCAATTCGCGACATCCTTCACCTTGGAAGCACCCCTCAGACGCTTAAGCGTTCCCTTGAGCTTGCTGGGTATCCTGTTGGCCCTGCTCGTTTCCCTGTTACCGAGGTTGCAGAGGGTGTTGACGAGAAGATCTACGTAATGCTTGACCATTACGGAATTGCTCATAACTAAGAAACAAAAAAACGGGTTTCTCGCCAGCTCAATAGGGTAGTGCGAGATACATTTACAAGGAGATGTTGTATATGAAGATGCAGAAAGCTGCTGTTTCTCAGGCGCTGGTAGATACCTGTGCGTTTGCAGTTGTTCGCGTCCCAACAGTTGAGCGTGGTATTGAAATTGCTGAGGGTCTTGCAGAAGGCGGCGTTCATGCAATGGAGATTAGCTACACCCTGCCAAACGCAGGTGAGGTTATTGCTGCAATTAGAGAGCGTCTTGGCGACAAGATGATTGTTGGTGCAGGTACCGTTATGGAGCCAACAACTGCTCGTCTTGCTATTATGGCTGGCGCTCAGTTCATTGTTGCTAACTGCGGCTCTGATGAGGTTGCTCGTATGTGTAACCTGTATCAGATTCCTTACGCACCTGGTTGTACTACTATGACCGAGGCAAACCACAGTCTTGAGATGGGCGCTGCTTTTATTAAGTGCTTCCCAATTTCTAACATCTATGGTCCTGAGCTGGTTAACCTCTTTAAGACTCCAACTCCTTGGATGCCTCTGATGGCTTCTGGCGGCATTAATCTTGACAACCTTGCTGAGTGGCTTGAGCGCGGCGTTGATTGCTGCGGCATGGGAAGCCTGCTTACTAAGGGTTCAAAAGAGGAGATTGCCGCTAACGCAGCTAAGGTACGTGCCATCATTGATGAGACACGTGCAAAGATGCAGACTGCATAAGTACGTGTAGAAGCGTACCAGCGCGCGTCAAGTGCATAACTAATCCACAGTTTGCGTTCAGCTAACGTACAACAGCGTTTTTCTCGCGATTTTTAGACCGTCTCTTCTGAAAAGAAGAGGCGGTTTTTCTGTGGATGAACTGCGTGACGTATAACATACCTGCACTTTTGGTAAAATGAATTCTGTATCTGTCTCTTCGGAGTAAGAAAAGGAGCAACTGTGGCTAATCATTTTCGCACTGATGAGCAACAGGAGTCCTCGTTTGATGACCGTTTTGGGGTAATTTCTCAGGATGATCTGAACCAGCTTGACCAGCAAGACGTTGTAGCTGATCAAGTTGAAACTCAGGACTTTTCTGCTGATGTGCCAGTGGCCCAGGCTGCTGAACCTGTAACAACTGTATCTGATCCATTTGCTTCTGGAGCAGAAGCTGTACACGTGGTAACTGCTGAGCAGCAAAACAACCCTGAGCAGGCACCTCTTGATCGTGCAAAGTTTTTTGCAGATCTAGCTCAAGATGCACCTAAGGTAGAGCGTACTGGTACTCCAACCATTTCTTTCAAGAACGCTTCGCTTGTGTATCCATCGCAGCCAAACCGTCCAGCACTTGATAACATCAGCGCTGATATCTACCCAGGTGAGTTTGTCTTTGTAGTTGGACACTCTGGTTCCGGTAAGTCATCTCTCTTGCGTCTTATCACGCGTGAGCAGAAGGCAACTCACGGACAGGTTATTGTTGCTGGTCAGGATCTTACACGTATGCGTAACTCCAAGGTTCCTTATCTGCGTCGCCAGATTGGTACCGTCTTCCAGGACTTTAAGCTTCTGCCCGATAAGACCGTCTATGAGAACGTTTCCTTTGCACTTGAGTGCATTGGCAAGCCTCGTCCTGTTATTGATATTCAGGTTCCAGAGGTTCTGCGTCTGGTAGGCCTTGGTCAAAAGATGAGCGCTTACCCAGACCAGCTATCCGGTGGTGAGCAGCAGCGTGTTTCTGTTGCTCGCGCAATGGTTAACCGCCCACCACTGCTTATCTGCGACGAGCCTACGGGTAACTTGGACCCAGCAATTTCTCTGGGCATTATGAAGCTTCTTGACCGCATTAACCGTGCGGGCACTACGGTTGTAATGGCAACACACGATCGCGAGATGGTTGACTCTATGCGCAAGCGCGTTATTGCACTTGAGGCTGGTCACATTGTCCGCGACCAGGAGAAGGGAGGCTATGGTTACTATGGGGCTCTCTAATTTTGGATATTCTCTGCATGAGGCCGGAAGCCACTTTAAAAGGAACTGGTCTACCGCTCTTGGTGCAATCGTAACCATCTTCTTGTCACTGTTCATCATCGGCCTGTTTATTCTTGGCTCTGCTCTTATCGAGAACATGGTAGGAAGTGTCGAGAACCGCGTTACTATCCAGGCGTTTCTTTCGGATGACGCAGATCAGGCTGCAGTAACTGCTTTCCAGCAAGAAGTTCAAGGCTGGGATACGGTTGAGTCTGTAACTTATAAGAGCAAAGAGCAGGCTCTTGAGGAGTACCGCACAACCATGAGTTATCGCAATGCTTCTGATGCGGTTTCTGCTCTTGATGGCCAGAATCCAATTCCTGCATCCCTTGTGATTAAACTCAAGGATCCTAAGGATGTTCAAGACGTTGCCCAGCGTATTGCCTCTTCATCATCTTTTGCAGCCATTGCAGATAATAAGAGCAATCCGTCTGGTGATGTTCAGTATGGCCGCGAGACCGTTGAGCGTTTGTTTAGCGTAACAGCATACATTCGTATTGGCGCTATTGGCCTTGTTGGACTTCTGGTGTTTGTTGCCTTTGTCTTTATTAACAACACCATTCGCCTTGCTATTAACGCTCGCCGTCGTGAGATTGCCATCATGCGTCTGGTCGGCGCATCTAACAGCTTTATTCGCGGACCATTCCTTATGGAAGGCGTGCTTGAGGCTCTTATCGGCGCTCTTCTCGCCATTGTCGTTTTGGTTGTTGGAGCCCACATGCTTCTCCCGGTTATGGCAGAAAGCATGACCTTCTTGACCTTTGCTATTCCAACAACGGTCATGCTGGGTATGAGTGGCCTTCTGTTGCTCTTAGGTTTGCTTCTGGGACTCTTTGGCTCTGCTATTGCTATGGGCCGCTATCTGAAGGCATAGTAACTAAGCAACCTGGTACTTCAATTGTCAAAGTGAAGTATCAATTAAGAAAGTTTTTTGCATAAAGATTGCAAGGTAAGACCTCGTGAATACCGTTCACGGGGTCTTTTTGCGTTAAACGGTATTTACCAATTTGCAGGTAGAATGATATTTTTAAGGGTGAATTGTTAGGCCACGTACTTGAATAGGGGCCAAGTATGGAGACCAACCTGCACAAATTCCAGGCTTTTACTTCCGCGGCATATCACAGTAGCTTTACGGTGGCGGCAGAAGAGCTGGGATGCACTCAGTCGTCTATTAGTCGCATGGTGGCAAGTCTAGAAAAAGAGTGGGATGTCCGCTTGTTTAACAGGCATGGTGGCTATGTAAGTCTGACTCCTGAGGGAAAGACGCTTTTGCCTGTTGCAGAAGAGGTGTGCCAGGCATACAGCAAGTTGAGCAATCAAGTTAATCGCGTCAGTGCCATTGAGATGGGCAACCTTGTTATTGCTGCGCCTTCGAGCTTTCTCTCACGAACACTGCCAGGCCATCTGAAGAAGTACATGACTGATCATCCAAACATCAAAGTTGAAGTTATCGAGTGCACGTACGGCGAAGCCCTGCGTCTTATTAGCAAGGGTAAAGTGGATATTAGTTTTACTATGACCCGCGCAACTGAGCAGGGATTTACTTCAACTTTATTTGATCATGATGAGGTTATTGTTGTATCTCAAAAGGGACATTACGAGAAGGACCTTGAGACAATTCCTGTTAAGCGTCTTATTGAAGAGCCCTTTATCGTTGATATTGAGACGGCTCCTCTGCTTCAGAAGCAACTCAAAAACGCACGCATGACGTTTGCGTCATCGGATTCATTCACCATTATGTCCATGGTAGAGTCAGGTCTTGGTGTAAGTTTGTTGCCACTTGAGGCAACAAAAGGTACAAATTTTGATATTGATGTACATCATCTGGAGACTCCCGTACATCGTAATGTCTTTATTACACATCGTGTAAAAGGCGAGATGTCGCGTAC
>CAJZGX010000052.1:0-8768 GCA_916048235.1 uncultured Atopobium sp. | reverse complement strand
CCCAGCTGTGTGGCGAGAAGAACGATCTTCTCGCCATAGTAACCGATGAGTTCACGGGCAATTGCGTCTTCACAATAACCTGCTACGTAGTGGTAAATGGGACCGACAATAGACCTGTTCTTCATGTGAACGGAAGTGCCATCCTCAAGGTGAGGACCCTCGATGGTAAGGATTGCGGGATGATCAGGCGCTTTCTCTGCCATCTGGGTATTTGCGACGTCAATGGCTTCCTGGAGCTGAGAAAGTTTCTCTTGCTCAATAGGCTTTTGGTCGTACGCGCGCAGAGATATGCGCTGGTCCATAGCTTCTTTTACGTCCATCGTGGTCCTTCCTGGAGCAAGGTTAAAGCAGCGAGCCAAATCGCTTGACGTAGAGGCTCTTAATTATGGTGATAAGAACCATATACCCGCTCATGAGTGCAGTTAGCCATCCAAAGAATGATAAAGGTAGAGCAACAAGACTCAAGGGTTGGGCGAACACCGACAGATACGGAAGAGCACTGACCACAATGATTCCCGCGGTGGTTAGAGCAAGCAGCGATGCCGATGGCATGCTCTGAATAAACGGAATCTTATTGGTTCTGAGCGCGTGGAGAACAAAGGTCTGGGTCCACATGGATTCGATGAACCAACCTGTTTGGAAAGATAGAATAAAGAGTGCTTGAGCAGCGGTGTTTCCAGTTGCAGCAAGTTCTGCCCAGGTTCCTCCGGCAAGTGCGGGAGAGACTACAAAGAACATGAGGGCAAAGGTCAGCACATCAAAGATTGAACTGACAGGTCCAATCCAAAGCATAAAGTTTGTAATTGAATGAGCATCCCAAGAGCGAGGGCTTGAGAGGAACGAATCGTCAACGTTGTCCCAAGGAATCGCAATGCAGGTAACGGTATATGCAAGACCCAAGAGGAGCAGCTGAAGCGCGCTCATTGGCAAGAATGGCAGGAAGAAGCTGGCCACCAAAACGGATAGCACGTTACCAAAATTGGAGCTTGCGGTTGCCTTGATGTACTTGATGGTGTTGCCGTAGGTTCTGCGGCCCTCTTCAACGCCGTGCTCAAGTACCAGCAGATCCTTCTGCAGCAAAATGATGTCAGCGGACTCTTTTGCCACGTCAACAGCGGTGTCAACGGAGATTCCTACGTCGGAGGAGCGCATTGCAGCAGCATCGTTGATGCCGTCGCCCATGAAGCCGACCACGTGATTGTTGGATCTGAGGGCAGAGACAACACGAGCCTTTTGCATAGGGGAAAGCTTTGCAAAGAGCTGGGTCTTCTCGACACGCTCTTTGAGCTGCTCATCGTTAAGGTTCTCTACGTCGCTACCAAGCAAGAGCTCGTCAACGTGGATACCCACCTTCTTGCAGACGGCAGCGGCAACGCCTTCGTTGTCGCCGGTAAGTACCTTGACCTGCACGCCTCTCTGGTTGAGCTTGGCAATTGCCTCGCGAGCACTTTCTTTTGGTGGGTCCAAAAAGGCCAGGTAGCCAATGAGCACCATGTCGCGCTCATCGTCTACGCCAAACTCGCCGACGCCACGAGGGTCGCTCTTCTGAGCAACGCCAACCACGCGCATACCCTCCTGATTGAGCTGGTAGACGCGGTCCATAACGCTCTTACGCTGAGCGGGAGTCAGCGGTTTGATTTCAGAGTCCAGGTCAACAAAGGAGCATGCGTTGAGGACTTCTTCAACGGCGCCCTTGGTGATCATATGCGTTTTGTTAGTTTTTGTATTTCTCACCACGACGCTCATGCGGCGACGCTCAAAGTCAAATGGGACCTCGTCGATTTTTTCATACTCAATGCTCAGTAGGTTAGTGGGCAGCTCATCGTTTGAAGTCTTGATAATTGCCTTGTCGATGAGGTTGCGAAGGCCGGTCTGGAAGTAGCTGTTCAGATACGCATGGCGGAGCACGCGAGGATCCTCTTCACCCAGAATGTTGAGGTGACGCTCAAGCACAACCTCGTCTGCGGTGATGGTGCCGGTCTTGTCGGTGCACAGGATGTCCATAGCGCCCAGGTTCTGGATTGCGGCCGGGTTCTTGACAATAACGTCCTGCTTGGCCATTTGCGTTCCACCGCGAGAAAGGCAAGTGGTCACAATAACAGGCAGCATTTGAGGGGTAATGCCAACGGCAACAGAAACGCTGAAGAGCAACGCGTCAAACCAGTCACCCTTGAGGAAACCGTTTGCAAAAAACACAATAGGGCACATGATCAGCATAAATGAGACAAGTACCTTGGAGACGGACTTGAGACCCTCGTCAAAGCTGGTCTCGCCAGAAGGCTGCTGAAGCAGCTCAGACATGGTACCCACGTAGGATTTATTGCCGGTTGCAACTACCACTACCGTGGCACTTCCGGACTGAACCGTAGTGCCTGCAAACAGCAGGTTTGTGCACTCAGAGAGCGAGAGGGGATAGCGCGTTCCATCTGCGCGACGGCGAGCGTGTACTACACCAGCGGTTTTCTCGACAGGCTCTGATTCTCCGGTGAGCGCGGTTTCGTTGACAAAGAGGTCCTTGGCGTCCAGAACGCGACAGTCCGCGGGGATCATGTCGCCCGAGGCAAGGCGGATGATGTCGCCAATAACTACCTGTTCAAAGGGGATTTCTTCTCCCAGCGCTGAAGCAAGTTTGGGCTCTTCAGGAGCTTCGGCCTCGTCGGCGGCGTCTTCGACATCGTCGGCGGCTTCATCTGCGGCGTATTCATCCTCGAAGTCCATGGCGGCATTTACAGTGGCATCTGCGGAGTCATCCGATCCCTGGTCTACGCTCTGCTCGACGACCTGGTCAACGCCCGTGTCATCAAAGTCGATGGGACGACGGATAACTCTTGTGGTTGAGGTCACCATTTTTGAGAGCGCGGCCGCCGCCGAGGCTCCCTTGGAGCTCTGGACAAAGTCGATAATGCCGGAGATAAGCACCATTGCGGTAATGATGACGACGGTTGATGGGTCCTTCTCGCCATCTGCGGCAAGAGCTACGTTAGTGACGTAAGAAATGCCAGCAAGGGCAATCAAAATGAAGGTGAAGGGGCTTGCAAAGCTCTTGAGCAAGCGGATGATAAAGGGCTCTTCAGCGGCGCTGGTAATAACGTTTGGGCCGTCGAGGTCGTATTTTGCCTGCGCAATGTCAATGGCAAGGCCGTCCGGGGTGGTATGGAACTTTCTACAGACGCTCTTTACCGAGTGAGTTGCGGCAAAGGTCAATGACTGTCCAAGCTCTCCTGAGGCGGTCTGGGCTGTCTTTGTTTGAGCTGTCTTTGTTTGGGTTGTGCGCTTCATGATTGCCATGTGCACCTCCGATGATTAGTGGAAACAAATGACTAACTGGTTGGTGTATGACGCAAACTGAAAGCGTTCTGTTATGTGCGGGACTTGAAACCGGATGATCCGAAACCGGGCACATAGATTCATATATCTACAGGATTGCTCTATAAACCTGCAAATTTATATCCCTATAGGCTTGCGGTGCAGTAAAAACTAAAACTTTTGAATAAGAGGTTTCTTTATATCCATTACACATAAATGAACAGGGTCAGCATCTGCTGTCAGACGTAAGCTGCTACTTCGACTAGGCATATAAAGCACCTCCTTATATTGGAGTTCTGCAAGGGACGTCCAGTAAAGCGGGGCATCTTGCGATGGACGGACGTCACGTCTATTCAGACATCTTTAAGAGTAGTTGGGTTGACGACTTTGGTCAACCTATTACTATATATCTAATAAATAACGTGTTTAATCTGCGTATTTATTTGCCGCGATATGGCGAGAAACCCTGTCGAGAAGTAACGCAGAGAAGAAACGACAAGCAGAACGACAAAACGCCGAACTGCCGCACTCTTGCTAAGAAGGAGCATCTCATGGGCAAAGTGATTGTATTTGGAAGCCTGAACATGGACGTCTCCATTGAGGCAGACAAGATGCCTCAGCAAGGCGAGACCATCGGCGGCAAAAACCTTGTCACCAGTCCAGGTGGAAAGGGCGCTAACCAAGCAGTTGCTGCAGCTCGAATGGGCGCAGATGTCCACATGATTGGTGCTGTTGGTGCCGACTCGTTTGGACAAGATCTCAAGCAGTCGCTTATTGGCTACGGCGTCAATGCGGAGCAGGTAGAAGAGCTGTCTGGGGTCTCCACTGGCGTTGCCGTGATTGTGCGCGTGGGAGGCGATAACCGTATTATTCTGGACCACGGCGCTAATCACGTACGCACAGTTGACGACGTGAAAACGGTGCTCGATCGCATTGCGGAGCCAGGTGACGTGTTCTTGACGCAGTTTGAGTGCGAGTTGTCGACCACGTTTGAGCTTATCAGATATGCACATGAGCTGGGGCTCTATACGATGGTGAACCCATCGCCATCAGCTACCATGACCACCGGTCTTCTTGCCAGCGTGGACTTGCTCTGCCTGAACGAGATTGAGTTTGCGGACCTATTTGGCGAGGGCAAGATTAGCCCGCTGGCAGATCCCGAGGCCGCAGTACAGAAGGTGCTTGAAAGCGGCGTGGCTACTGCGGTGTTAACGCTGGGGTCTAAGGGTTCGATTGCCGCCGACGCACACAGCGTCTACCAGCAGGAATGCTATCGTGTGGACACCGTGGATACTACCTGTGCGGGCGACACGTTCATGGGCACGCTTGCTGCGTTCCAGGTATCGGGGCAGCTAGAGGGGCACGACATCAAGCAGGCGCTTGACGTGGCCTCAAAGGCTGCAGCGCTTGCCACCACTAAGGTTGGCGCCCAGCAATCAATTCCAACGTATCAGCAGGTAGTTGAGTTTTAGGTTAAAATTACCGTGATTGTTGCTTCATAACTCGCAGTCCACACGCAGCTCAAACGTACAAAGGAGACTTATGACAACGCTTTCAACTAAGACGCGCGTCATCATCGACACAGATCCAGGCATCGACGACGCTATCGCCCTGGGTTTTGCCCTGGCCGCAAAGGCGCTGGATATCAAGCTTATTACTACTGTCAGCGGAAATGTTGGCATCGAGAACGTTACCAATAATGCCCTCAAGCTGCTCAAATTCTGGAACCAGCACGTGCCTGTTGCGCGCGGTGCTGCCGAGCCGCTGCTCAGAAAGCCAATGGACGCAAGCGACGTTCACGGTGCATCTGGCATGAGGGGCTACGAGTTCGATGGCATTCAGCCGGACTGTCTTCTTGAAGAAACCGCACTTGAGGCACAGCATCGCGTCATTATGGAGGGCGCTTCTGCTGGCGAGAAAACCACGCTGGTAACGCTTGGACCTCTGACCAATATTGCCCTGCTGCTGAAAGCATACCCACAGGTCAAGGAGCATATCGACCGCATTGTCATGATGGGCGGCGCTCTGACCCGCGGAAACCTTGGCGTCATGTCTGAGTTCAACGTGGGCGTTGATCCCGAGGCGGCAAAGATTGTCTTTGCATCCGGCGTTCATGTGGCCATGGTTGGTCTTGAGGTGGGCGACGCCGCTCGCGTGATGCCTGAGGACATCGAGAATATCCAGAACTCCGGCAAGAGTGGCGACATGCTGGTTAAGCTGCTGCTCAACTATCGCGTCCACTACCAGGAGGAGGGCTTCAGCATGTACGATCCAACAGCCGTGGCCTACCTGCTGGCGCCCCAGATGTTTGAGACCAAGGATGTGTTTGTGGACGTCGAGTGTGCTGGTGCTCTGACAAGTGGTTGCACCGTTGTTGACCTGGCCGGATACCTTGGCGAGAAACCCAATGCAACCGTATGTGTGGGCGTCGACCAAAAGGCATTCCGTACTTGGTTTGTTCACCAGATCCAAAAGTGCAACGTCCTCGACGGCTCCGCTCCTGCAGTTGAAGGCGTGCTGCTGGACTAGACGCTGTCAGGGCAGTGAAACCTAGGCAGGTCCTCGCGCTAACCCCGCAAACCTCACAAGAAAAAAGCCTCTTCTCGCCGTTGAGAAGAGGCTTTGTTGTGCGTAAAAGTGCTGGTTAGTAACGTAAATTAGCCAATGATGGTCATTACGATAGGAATGACAATCGCAAAGAGCACCGTTGAAGTTGCAACAACGTTAGTTGCAAATTTGACGTCAGCCTTACCCTCGTTTGCCAGAATTGGCAGAACGGTTAGCGCTGGAACTGCGGCCTGGATGATAAACGTTCTAGTTTCAAGTACGTTCTGTGTACCAAACACGCCGGTAAACGCCATGATTACGCCAACCATAATAAGCGGGGCAATAACAAATTTACCAATAAGCGTAATTGCCGTGTCACGGTCAATTCGAATGCTTGAAAGTCCTGTCTCCTGCAAAATGATGCCAATGTAAATCAGCGAAAGTGGAGTTACCAGATTGCCTAAATACGTAAGACCAGTGTTTAAAACTGCTGGAACAGGAATGCTGAACACGAGAAAAACGAGGGCAACCAAGAAACCAATTAATGGCGGAGGCAGCAACTTGCTGATATTAAGTTTATGATCAGCTGCATTGTTTTTCTCGCCGTCATTTTCTGTTGGTATTGGATCACCGTAAATGAAGAAGATTCCAATCGCCCAGGTAGAAATGGTGTTCATGATGTAGTACACCAAAAAGTATGGCACAGCGTGCTCGCCAAAAAGTGCAAGATTAAGTGGCATGCCAATAAAAATTGTGTTTGCATTTGCAAAGGTATTGAGCATCAAGCCTCGACGACCTTGTTGGACGCGGAAAACGTTGATAACCAAAAATCCTGCAGCATATGACAAAGCAAAGCTGACTGCCGTAATGACAACTGCTGGTCCAAGCTGTAGAAGCTGATCGAGAGATAAGTTCTTGAGCACTGCTACAAAAATGGACGCTGGAAGTGCTACGTTCATAATGAGTTTTGATGCTTGACCTGCAAATGTATCGTTGAGCCAGTCAATCTTTCGCAGCACATAACCAAGCACAATAATCAAAATGATAGGCAGCACATTCTGTAATGATGTCAAAAAGACAGACATTCTATGCCTCTAACTCCTTGTAGACAGGGAACCACTTAAGGGCGTCAACTGCCTCTTTTGCATCGGCAATTGGTTCGCGGTTCAGACCCTGCCTAATTGCCTCCCCTGCAACGCCAACAGCAATACGCTCGGAGAACTCGGTAATTTTGGAGACTGGAGGAAGAATTGCCGCACCAGGCTTTGTGGTGTCGACGATTCCACCAAGCGAGTGAGCTGCCAGGGAAATCATCTGGTCTGTGAGTAGGCGAGCCTTTGATGCAAGTGCACCAAGTCCAAGGCCTGGGTAAATTAAGGCGTTGTTAGCCTGACCAATTTGGTAGGTTACGCCGTTGAGCTCGACGTCGTCTGAAGGGACTCCGCAGGCTACAAGCGCACGACCGTCTGTCCAGGTCAGCAGGTCTTGGGCGGTTGCCTCCGCAAGTTTAGTTGGGTTGGACAGAGGGAAGACCATGGGGCGCTCGCAATGAGCTGCCATTTCGCGAATAATCTCTTCAGTGAAGGCACCGTGAACGGTAGAGGTTCCAACCATGATTGTTGGGTGAACCGTCTTTACAACGGCCGCTAGGTTGGTGAGCTCGTCAGCGTTTGCGAACTCAGAACGCTTGCGAGCAAATGGCTTCTGTTGTGGAGTGAGGTTATCCATATCGTCGAAGAGCAAGCCCTGACGATCTACCAGGTAGAAGCGCTTACGAGCCTCTTCACGGTCCATTCCCTGGTCCACAAATTCCTGAAGCACACGCTCAGCGATGCCGCAACCAGCAGTTCCTGCGCCAAAGCAGAGATATACCTGGTCGACGAGTTTCTCGCCAGAAATATTGAGGCCGCCGAGGATGCCTGCAAGGGTAACAATACCAGTGCCCTCGACGTCGTCGTTGAAGACAGGGTAGGTGTTCTTGTATTGGTCCAGGATTGCTGCAGCGTGCGAGCGGCCGAAGTCCTCGAAGTGCAGGTAAAGGTTAGGGAAGAGCTTTTCGACGGTGGTTACAAAGTTGTCAATGAATGCGTTATAGCGATCTTCATCAACGCGCTTGTGGCGTTCACCCAGGTATAGTGGGTCATCGAGAAGTTCCTGGCGATTGGTGCCAGCATCAATGACAACAGGCATGATGCGATTAGGGTCAACACCAGCTGCGGCAGTGTAAACCATGAGTTTACCAACGGAAATCTCGACACCGTTGGTGCCCCAGTCGCCAATACCCAGGATTGCTTCTGCGTCGGTGACGACAATCAGGTCAATGTCTCTACCTGCGGCTGCGTTCTTCAGCGAGGTTTCAAGGTCCTCAGGACGATCAACTGACAGGAAGCATGCATACTGTGGATCGACATAGCGCTGAGAATACTGCTCAATGTCTGGAGCAATAGTTGGGTCGTAGACAATAGGCATGAACTCTTCAACGTGCTTGGAGAACAGGTTGTAGAACAGCGTGCGGTTTTCAGAGAAAAGCCTCATGAGATAGTGACGCTTTGTCTCGAGGTCAGGATATTGCTGGAAAAGTACGTATGCCTGCTCAGCTTGCTCCTCGATAGTCTGAATGTTTGGAGGTAGAAGTCCTACCAGGCCATACTTCTGACGCTCCTCCTGCGTAAAAGCGGTTCCCTTGTTCAAAAATGGATCATTCAGTAGTTCAAAACCCGTCTTCATGATGCCTCCTTAGCGCATCAGCTTTAATAATTGCCGTATTTGGCGCAGATAGAATATGTTTTCTATCTGCGATAACAATACCCATATTCTGTTACGTATTTACGAGAATTAGAAGAAATCCCCTTCTTTTTTGAAAAGTTTTCTTACCAAACATACATGTTCACCTGTGCATATATGTTTGGTTAAAC
>CAJZGX010000051.1:0-8778 GCA_916048235.1 uncultured Atopobium sp. | reverse complement strand
ATCTACACAGGCGAAGACACTCTTTCCCTACACGACGCTCTTCCGATCTTAAAAGTTTAAGCTAGATGTGAATTTCTCGTCATATCTAACTTGGTACTTGTAATGTTTTCTCGTTAGAGGTAATCTTACAAGGTACTTTTGAAGCGGGATTGAACGTGAGTCCCCACCTACACAGCGCAAAAGCAGCTGTCTGGTCAGACAATTTAACCTTCGCACGCTACCCGTGCGTATTGTCTCCCAGTTGCTTGTGCACTGGGTTTTTTATTGGCGGACAAGCAATTGTCCAAGAGGGAAGGTGTACAAGATAGCCAAGAACGATGGTCCTCGCATTAATGAGGAAATCACTGCTCGCACGTGCCGTCTTATTGACGCTGATGGTAGTCAGCTTGGTCTTTTTGGCGTCAATGATGCAATGAAGAGAGCTCGTGAGCACGGTCTTGATCTCGTAGAGATTGCTCCAAATGCCGAGCCTCCTGTATGCAAGATTCTTGATTACAGTAAGTTCAAGTATGAGCAGGCTCGCAAGGCCAAGGCAGCTCGCAAGAACCAGGTCAAGATCGAAGTCAAAGAGATGAAGTTCCGCCCAAAGATTGATGTGGGCGATTACGAGACCAAGAAGGGTCACGTACTGCGCTTCCTCAAGAAGGGAGCACGCGTCAAGATCACTATCATGTTCCGTGGACGCGAGATGGCTCACCCAGAGCAGGGCCGTATTGTACTTGATCGCCTTGCCGAAGATTTGAAGCCTTTTGCCACAATTGAGCAGAAACCGCTCATTGAAGGCCGTAACATGCACATGCTCGTTGCTCCAATCAAGGGAGCGTTTGACGAGAAGCCCGAGGGTGCTGAGGATGGCACCACACAGGAGGAGAAGTAGTATGCCTAAGATGAAGACGCACAAGGGTTCGGCTAAGCGTTTCCGCCGCACCGGTACTGGCAAGATTATGCGTGCTAAGGCTTTTAAGAGCCACATTCTTACCAAGAAGTCCCAGAAGCGTATCCGTGGCTTCCGTAAAGAAGCTGTTCTTTCTGCTGGCGATGCAGCAGTAGTTTCTCAGCGTATGGGCGCTAAGAACTAAGCGCGCCACCCACCAGATCAAATAACAAGGAGTGATTAGATATGGCAAGAGTTAAGCGCGCAGTTGCTGGTCGCAAGAAGCGTCAGACGCTCGTCGAGCGCACAAAGGGTTATTACGGAACTTCCTCTCGTACCTTCCGTGGTATGAAGGAGCAGGCACAGCATTCTGGTCAGTATGCTTACCGTGACCGTCGTAACAAGAAGCGTGATTTCCGCGCACTGTGGATTCAGCGTATCAACGCTGCAGCACGCATCAACGACCTTTCTTACAGCAAGTTCATGCACGGCCTCAAGCTCGCTGGTGTTGAGCTTGACCGCAAGGTTCTCGCAGAGATTGCATACTCTGACGAGCAGGGCTTCGCAGATCTTGCAGAGATCGCTAAGAAGGCACTTGCTGAGTAACCTCGGTTTGCACTGAGCAATTTCATTACAGCTAGATAGCTAGACCCCGCACATCCCGGATGTGCGGGGTTTTCTTTTGGCAAGAGTCCGGGAGGCACGATCGGTCGAGGTCACGGTGCGCACAGTTGAGGTCACGACGCGCCTGATTTTCTCGCCATGTCTGAGTAATTTGCCGGAAAAGTACACGAAGTCTGAGTGGTTTGCCGGTTTTTCTCGCCATGTCTGAGTAAATTTACTCAGACATGATGCAGCTTTCAGGCTCAAAAATTCAGGGCCGAGGCGCCTATCTTTCATGCGCCTAATTTCATCAAAGAATCTGTAAATTTTGCCTAAAAATGCAAAAGAAACTGTGGATTTGCCTGATTTTGTCAAAGAATCTGTACCTAAAATACAGATTCTTTGCACTTTTCAGGCGCGCGATGGCGAGAAGAGCGCTTGGCGAGAAACCCGTGCAGTCGCAGCTTACATGGCGATCGATGTGGGTGCGGGAAGAGCTCAGCTGTTTTCCCGACTTATTCGCTCTTATGGTCTCTGTGAATGAACTCTTCGATGTGCTCGTGCTCTTCTTCGTGTAGCTGCTTAATCTCTTCGTCGAAGTCTGGATCTTTAGGGGTAATGAGTTCGTCTTCACCAGTCTTTGGATCAGTATGGTGAAGCAGAACAGGCTCAAAGAGGTGCAGGTACTTTGCAAAGAAAGCAGACATGGTAAGCAGCATGACAAAAATTGCAATACGAGGAATCGTATTGACCTGCGTCATAATGAGCGAGCCAACGCACAGAAGGGCAGTCCAACCGTACATCAAAAGAACTGCTTGGCGCTGGTTATAACCGTGAGCCATTAAGCGGTGATGGATGTGTCCGCGGTCGGCAGTAGCAAAACTGACGTGCGCGCGGGTACGGCGAACAATCGCGGAGAAGGTATCGATGATTGGAATACCTGCAACGACGAGAGGAACAATGATAGTTGTGAGTCCTGCCCAACGAGTGACAGACAAAAGCGAAATTGTACCCAAGGCAAATCCCAAGGTCAGCGAACCGGAATCGCCCATGAAGATTGTTGCAGGATAGGAGTTGTGAACTAAGAATCCCAGTGTGGTGCCAGCGATGGCTGCACTTAAAAGCGCCGCATCGAACCGACCTGCCCAGATAGAAAGCACAAACATCGTGGTTGATGCGATGCAAGAAATACCTGCAGAAAGTCCGTCAAGACCATCAATGAGGTTAATGATATTGGCGTAGGCAACCAGGTAGATGACAGTTGCAGGATAGGCAAGCCAGCCAAGATTTACAAATCCGTATGCGGAAAATGGGTCAACGACATCACCGATAATGAGGCCACCCGCAGCAGCGATGCATGCAGCAATAATTTGACCAGCGAGTTTCTGGATTGGCTTGAGAGAAAAAATATCATCTAGCAGGCCGGTCAAGAAGATGACCACAAAGGCTGCGCCAACAACCCAAAAATTAACGTTCAGGTAATAGCGAGTAGCAAGGGTAATCTCTGCATGCCCAAGGATTGCTTCTACGCCATAACGTACCAGCATGGCAACGGCGAGTCCAAAGAATAGAGCTACGCCACCCATGCGGGGAATAGGTTTTTTATTGACTCGACGAGCAGAGGGTTTATCGACAACTCCAAGCTTCCAAGCCAGTTGACGAACGGCAGGGGTAATCAGAGCTGAACCAAGACCAGCTGAGAGGAAAACACAAAACATGGTTACCCAGAGGTTCAAGCCGTATACCCTCCAATAAAAAACAGTATTTAACTGCTAAAATCCATACCATTTAATTGTGCTGCTCATTAAAAAACAAGTCAAGACTTTAATCTTTTTATAATCTCTTTATAGTAAGAATTGTCCTTCTCCCGCGGTCTAAACTGGGTGAACCGACAAGTTTTTTCAGGGAGCCTAATCTCGTGTTCAGTACAGGCATCCTTCGTTGTTAAGGAAGCTGGAACGCCCGAGTGCGGCGCCCACCTTATGAAGGTGGGTTCATAGATGACTGCGGGGAAGGATATTTTTCTGCCTCGACAGTCCGCGAGCCACTTCATTCTGCCCGCATAATCATTGACATACCTGCCCCTGATTGCCACAATAAGTACCGCAACGGGGATATAGCTCAGTTGGGAGAGCGCTGCCTTCGCAAGGCAGAGGCCGAGGGTTCGAATCCCTTTATCTCCACCATGACTTTGACGCGCGCAGAGACCCTGCGCGTTTTTTATACCATCATCTGCCTGGGCAGATACGACGGGAGGCGAGAAACCCTTGGGTAGTGCACCATCACCTCATACCCTTACGTTTTCTGCCTACGACGTCTGTGAACTCTGCCCAAGGCGTTGCCATGCTCAAAGAAACGCTGGTAAAGCGGGCCTTTGTGGAGCTTCAAGCACCATTCGTGTGGCTCGTTCAGCGCTGCACTTCTGGGAGGAGCCTCCTATCTCGGGCGAGGCTGGATCGGGTGCAATTTTCTTCACAGGTTGCCCGCTCAGATGTGTGTTCTGTCAGAACCACCAAATTTCGCAAGAGGGTTTTGGCAAGCCAGTTACAACCGAGCGCCTTGCCCAGATGATGCTTGAACTGCAAGCTCAGGGTGCACTCAACATTAACCTTGTCACTCCCTTGCACTTCTCGCCACACATAATTGAAGCAGTGACGCTGGCAAAAGAGGCGGGATTGACGCTTCCGATTGTGTGTAATACCTCGGGATATGAGCTGCCAGAGGTCGTACAGAAAGTTTCGAGCGTCATTGATATCTGGCTGACAGACGTCAAGTACGCAGATCCCGCGCTGGCAAAAGAGCTCTCGTACGCAGCGGATTATCCAGAGATGTCTATGGCGGCACTTGAGGTTATGCATGACTCGGTGATGAGTCGCGGCGGTCGCAAGCTGGATGATGACGGTCGCATGTTGCAGGGCATCATTGTGCGTCACCTGGTCATGCCTACGCACGCGGACGATTCCTGCGAGGTACTCAACCGCGTCTGGAATCTTTGTCATAATGATGTAGACGTATCAATCATGAATCAGTACACGCCCAACGAGCGCATGCGTGCGGCTGGCGGTCCGCTTTCTGGGACGCTTTCTGACGAGGAGTACGAGCTGGTGCTCTGTCATGCGGATGACCTGGGCTTTGAGAACCTGTGGTGGCAGGAGGGTGGAACCGTCTCCGAGAGTTTTGTGCCTGCTTTTGACGCAACAGGCGTTGAGGGTCCCGCGCTCAAGCTCCGCTCGGCTCGCAGCAACACCGCCGACGGCCACGCCAACACAAGCATCCCCGATGCGCAAACCGAGGAGTAACCATGTCTGTCGAGAAACCCGAAGAGCTCCAAACCACCCCAGCGCCACAAGTGGCTGCGCTCACGGACGCGGAGCGCGCCGAGCTGGAAGCGCTCCGCGCAGAGAAAGAGCGCAGGGAGCTCGAGGCTCTTCGCGCAGAGAAAGAGCGCGCTGAGCTCGAGGCGCTTCGTGCCGAGAAGACCCGTGCAGCCCAAGCAGAAGCGCAAGCGCAAGTAGAGGCAGCTGCCGCTGAAGATGCTCAGCTTGTTGCAGATCAGCAGCGTGCTGCACGTCAGGCAGCTCAGCAGGAGGCCGAGCAAATTCGTCGTATTCAGGAGCAGCGCGCAAAAGGTCGCGCCCTTATGGAGCCAGATGAGGACGACGAAGACATCAAAATGCCTCTGGGGCAAAAAATTGTTATTGGAACTGTGGTAATTCTCGCAGTTATTTTTGTTGTAAGCCAATTTATTTTGTAGGACTGCTACTCTAGATATATCGTCTCACTGTCAGTTTTTGACCAATCGAAAAGAGCAACTATGTCACTCACTGATCGTACCAAACCCTCAGACGTTAGCCTTAACACAGACTTGTATGAGCTCACGATGGCTCAAGGTTATTGGGAAGCCGGTCTTGTTGATGCAGAGGCATGCTTTACCGCATTCTTCCGCGAGAACCCCTTTAATGGCGGATTTGCAATTTCTTGTGGTACTGGTCAAATTGCTGACTTAGTTGAAAACTTTATCTATGAAGACGACGATATTGACTACCTGGCAAGCATTAATTCTCCTGGTGGCGGTCGTCTCTTTAAGCCAGCATTCCTTGAGTTTTTGCGCAACCACAAGCTCAATGTAACCATTGATGCAATCCCCGAGGGAGAGCTGGTTTTCCCACGTGAGCCTATGGTCCGCGTTGAGGGTTCTATTGTTGATTGTCAGCTCATTGAGACCGCCCTGCTTAACCTGGTCAACTTCCAGACTTTGGCAGCAACTAAGTGTGCTCGCGTTATCAAGGCTGCTCAGGGCAATCCCGTCTCTGACTTTGGCCTGCGTCGTGCACAGGGTCCAGATGGTGGCTTGGCAGTTGCTCGCGCTTCCTATATTGCAGGAGCTTCAAGCACTTCAAATGTCCTTGCTGGAAAAATCTACGGCATTCCTGTTTTTGGTACCCACGCACACTCTTGGGTTATGTCGTTTGATACTGAGCTTGATGCCTTTAGGGCGTTTGCAAAATCTAGCCCAACTAACTGCTCACTTCTGCTTGATACCTATGATGTTCACGAAGGCATCAAGAACGCCATTATTGTGGCAAAGGAGATGGAAGAGCGCGGCGAGCGCTTGAGTGCTGTTCGTATTGACTCCGGAGACCTTGCGCGCCTTTCTAAGGAAGCTCGCAAGGCTTTTGACGAGGCAGGCCTTCCTTACATCAAGATTTCTGTTTCAAATGATCTTGACGAGTACACCATCCAGTCTCTCTTTGCTCAGGGAGCACCTATTGACGCCTTTGGTGTTGGCACCAAGCTTGCCACCTGCGATCCTCAGCCTTCACTTGGCGGCGTCTACAAGCTGACCGCTCGTCGTCAGTCTTCCACTGAGACTTGGACTCCTGTTATCAAGCTGTCTGAGATGGCTTACAAGCGTACCGTTCCAGCCATTCAACACATTCGCCGCTTCTACGATGCAAACGGCTGCCCTGCAGGCGACATGATTTTTGACCCGGATTACCTGGTCACCAAGAGTCCAGAGTCTAAGGCAACTGTTGTCGACATCATTGACCCGTATTCAACTCACAAGCTTGAAGGAACTTCTCGCGAGCTGATGGTAAGGCTGGTAGAAGACGGCAAGCGCGTAGGGGAGAGCGAGTCTATTGAAGTTGCTCGCGATCGCTGCCACGCTGCGCTTATGCGCCTGGATGCAGCATATACACGTTTCTTGAACCCTCAGATTTATCCTGTGGGTCTTGAGCGCGGTCTGGCCAATTTGCGTCACGAACTTGCTGCTCAACATCAGGTAAAATCTTCCGAGGAAACTGAGTAGTCCTTTAGAAGCTACACAACCAACTACGTAATTACGCTGCACACGTGCACTAAATTTAAAGGAGAACCATGCGCGAGAAGATCGAGGAACTTGTACGTCAAGCCTTGGCAGACGCCCAGGCTGCGGGTGAGTTGCCTGAATTCCAGATTGATGATGTGGGACTTGAACGCCCACAGGACTCATCAAATGGAGACTGGTCTTCTACGGTCGCTATGCGTTCTGCAAAGCTAGCACACAAGGCACCGCGCGATATTGCAGCAGCTCTTGTGGCACATATTGCCAAAGATGCTCAGATTGAGCGCGTTGAGGTTGCAGGTCCTGGCTTTGTAAACTTCTATCTGTCAACTGCTGCGGGCAATGAGATTTTTAACACCGTTCGCGAGCAGGGTGCAGATTTTGGCCGTTCTTCTTTTGGCGCCGGTCAAAAGGTCCAAGTAGAGTACGTTTCTGCAAACCCTGTTGGTCCTCTGCATATTGGTCATGGTCGCTGGGCTGCTCTTGGAGATTCTCTAAGCCGCATTCTTGCCTTCGCAGGCTATGAGGTTGAGCGCGAGTACTACGTCAACGATCATGGCTCTCAGATGGACGTCTTTGGTCACTCCATCTCTAAGCGCTACCTGCAGCTTATTGATATCATGCAGAAGCACGACATTGACGCTGATGCAGCTGCGCAGGTGCTTGCAGAAGATCGCAATGCTTACGTTGCAGATGAAGACGATGCTCATCCAGAGGAGCATCCATTTACTGACGAGTTCATTAACTCTCTTGGCGGCAATGCATACGCTGGAGATTACATTGTTGACCTGGGACTTTTCTTCCTTAAAAATGACGGAGAAGTTTGGGCAGACAAATCTGAAGATGAGCGCATGGCAGAGTTCCGCGAGCGCGGCTACAAGATGATGCTTGAGTCCATCAAGAATACCTGTCATACCGCCCGTGCTGACTTTGACGTTTGGTTCTCCGAGCGTTCTTTGTACGTTAAGGATGACCAGGGTAAAGACGCTGTTGACCGTGCACTTGATGCTCTTGATAAGCTTGGATACCTCTATCGTTCTGACGAGGGCGCACTGTTCTTCCGTTCTACTGATTTTGGTGACGATAAGGACCGTGTACTCATTAAAACAAATGGCGAGTATACCTATTTTGCTTCCGACGTAGCCTATCACTGGAATAAGTTCCAGCGCGTCGACCACGTTATTGATATTTGGGGAGCAGATCACCACGGATATATTCAGCGTGTTCGCTCTGCTGCAACAGCTCTTGGTTACCCAACTCAGTTTGAGGTTTTGCTTGGTCAGCTGGTTAACCTGCTCAGAAACGGCGTTGCTGTCAGAATGTCTAAGCGTAAGGGAACTGGTATCCACTTTGACGAGCTTCTCGCCGAGGTTGGTGTTGATGCAACGCGCTACACCCTTGTTTCAAAGTCTTCCAACCAGATGATTGACTTTGACATTGAGCAGGTAAAGCGTCAGGACAGCTCTAATCCTGTGTATTACGTTCAGTATGCTCACGCTCGTATTTGCTCTATTTTGCGCCGCGCTGCTGGCGTTGACCTTGATGAGGCAAAGGCACTTGGTATGGATGCCGTTGCAGATAAGGCTATTGGCTCTGAGGTAGATCTCGGACTGCTCTCTGATACAGCTGAGCAGGCGCTTGCTCGTAAGCTTTTTGAGTTCCCAGGTCTTGTTGAGGGTTGTGCTCGCGATAGGGCACCATTCCGCATTACGCACTATATTGAAGAGCTTGCCGGTCAGTTCCACGCATTCTATACCGTCTGCCAGGTGCTTCCTTCTGAAGGACGTCCACTGGACGCAGAGCTTTCTAAGGCTCGTCTTGCTGCGTGTGATGCAACTCGTCGCGTGCTTGCAATCGCCCTTGACCTGATTGGTGTTTCTGCTCCTGAGTCAATGTAAACGATAGCTAACTATGTTGGTTTGTCATGATACCGTGCAAGTATTGAATACCTGCACGGTATCTTTAGTGAATTCCT
>CAJZGX010000050.1:0-8945 GCA_916048235.1 uncultured Atopobium sp. | reverse complement strand
TGATTAAGAACATGTCGATTCTTCGGCAGAACCTACCAAAGCTGCGCTATTTTGTCCGCCAGGACTAAAAGCCGACACTAACACGCTGCAGAATCAAATCCCCCGCATATGAACTGCCTCCCATTTCTTATGTCCAAGAAATGGGAGGCAGTCAAATCAAATGGAATACAGAGGCTTTGTTTTCAGCGATTTTGTTGTTTATAGCTTTACAAATCAAGTTGCATCAGGCGAGCAATGCTGACAATGTAGATCTTAAGAGCACGCTTGAGCCATTCCTCGGAGATTCCCTCGTCAGGACCATGCTCCATACCAACCCACTCAGGTAGGTCTTTTGCTGCCTTACTGTCATAAGGACCAAAGGCAACGGCACGCTTAAAGTGACGTGCATAGGTGCCGCCACCGATAACAAACGCCTGCTCATTGCTTCCTGTGTACTCATGGAACGTATCAAGAAGGGTAGTAATCTCAGGAGAATTTGGGTCAATGTAGAAAGGAACTGCATCGGAAAGAACCTCAAAGGTGCAGCCGTGATCCTCGCCAAGTTCGGTCATGCGCTTAGTGATAGCCTCACCAGTGGTAGAAGTAGGATAGCGAGAGTCAACGGTCTGTACGTAGACATCGCCCTTGGTACGGATAGTACCAGAGATGCAGGTCAGAGGACCAAACTTGTCGTCAGCACTCTGGATGCCCGTACCAGTACCATCAGTAGTTGAGCAAAGCTGCTGAGAGAAGGTCAAGAAGCCGCGCTCTTCTTCTCCACAGAGGTTATTGTCAAGCAGGTAGGTTACAAGCAGACCAATTGCGTTGACAGTGCCCTCAGGCATAGAAGCGTGTCCACCCTTACCTGTTGCGTTAATGCGAGCAAGCTTGGTGCCATCATCTTCAACGCCTGCGTCCTCAACCTTGATGGAATCAGTGTCAGCCAAGGTAGATGCGTCAGCGCGGACGAGTGCGCTTGCAAGACCTGGAATAGCGTTAGGTACGGTACCACCGTCAAGCTCAACGATCTTCTCGCTGTGTGCACCAGCGATTTTTGGAGAGGTGAACTGTGCGTGGTACACGCCCTTCTCGCCGCAGATAAGGGGGAACTCAGCGTCTGGCGTGAAGCAGAATGCTGGCTCTGGATACTTGGAGAGGTAATAAGGGACGTCACCCATGCCGGTCTCCTCGTTGTTACCAACGATGGCACGCAGGGTGTAAGGAAGCTTCTTGCCAGTCTTTTTGACCTGCTCAACAAAGTAGTGAGCTGCCCAGAGCGAGAGGGCAAGAGGGCCCTTATCGTCAAGAACGCCACGGCCCAGAATGAAGCCCTCGCGACGGGTAACATCAAGAGGGTCTACCGTCCAACCCTTGCCCAGAGGAACAATATCGGAGTGAGCGATGGTAGCAAGGTACTTCTCGGACTCACCAGGAAGGTCGCCAAAGCCCAGGTAACCGTCTACATCTGTAGTCTCAAGACCCAGGCGCTCTGCAATCTCAAGGCCGCGGCGAAGTGCCTCATAAGACTTTGGACCCCAAGGCTTGCCAGGCTCTGCTAGAGACAGATTTTCAACGGACTCTACCTGCACAAGGTAGCGAATATCCTCAATAATCTCTTCCCAGTGCTCGTTAACAAACGCCTCGGCGCTTGCTTTGAGTTCTGCATCAGTCATGAAAACTCCTCTAATTCAAACGTTTGACCTTGAAACATATGGAGAGCAGCGGTTTTAGCCACATCCCGTGTATGAAATAGGCAAGGTCGGGAACAAGGTACTAGTTACACTATACTTAATACCCCTTATCAAAGGAGTTAACTATGACGAAAAAGACTTTTATTGGAAACGCATCATTTCTTGGCGTTTTAACGGTTTTGGGAATTGTTTTGATGGTTCTGAGGCAAACGCTGCCCCAAGACTCATCCACTCCACTGTTCTATTCCTACATTGTTGCGCCAATCATGTTGTATTTTGGCATTGCTGGCCTGGTAGGCCTGCTTATTGCACGCAATACTGGTTTCTCGGTAACTAAGACGGTTGCAGTTGTGCTACGCACTCTTGCTGCAATCCTTTTTGTGCTGCCATTCTTTTTCTTCCTGATTGTGGTGCTTCCTTGGGTTCTTCTCCGAGGACTTTTTGCAATCCTTATGGTTGTTATGCTCTATGCACCATGGTTCTGGGCACTCTTTGGCCTGCTCTACGGCTTGAGCTGGGCTCAGCAGAAGGTTATTGAAGACATTACCGCTGACCCATTTGTAGAAGATGCAGTCGCTCAGATGGCTGCTGGCGAGAAGACCGATGCAGCTGATACAGATGTAGCTGACGGAGATGCAATCAACTAACGGCACAGCTCCGCGTTCCAGATGGCCCAACAAGAAAGAAGTAACCCGTGCTTGAGCTCAAAGGTATTTCAAAGCGTTACAACACTGGTGGATTTGAACAAACCGCAATGGACCATATTTCCGTTGCTTTTAGGGATAACGAGTTTGTAGCAATCCTTGGTCCTTCAGGCTCGGGTAAGACTACTATGCTCAACGTTATTGGTGGTCTTGATCGCTTTGACTCAGGAGATTTGCTGGTAGATGGCATTTCTACTAAGAAGTTCAAAGAGCGCGATTGGGATACCTATAGAAACAACCGCATTGGTTTTGTATTCCAGGCCTATAACCTTATTCCTCATCAAAGCGTGGTAAGTAACGTTGAGCTTGCGTTGACGCTTTCTGGTGTCTCCAAGACAGAACGTCATGAACGTGCGCTTGAAGCGCTTGATAAGGTTGGCCTTAAAGCACACGCAAATAAGCGTCCAAATCAGCTTTCTGGTGGACAGATGCAGCGCGTGGCTATTGCTCGTGCGCTGGTAAACGATCCAGAGATTTTGCTGGCAGATGAGCCAACAGGAGCACTTGACTCTTCAACCTCTGTGCAAGTTATGGATTTGCTCAAAGAGGTGGCTAAGGACCGTTTGGTCATTATGGTTACGCATAATCCTGAGCTGGCTCATCAGTATGCAACGCGTATTGTTGAATTGGCAGATGGCCAGGTAACTGCAGATTCAGATCCATTTGATGTTGCTAGTGTTTCTCGTCGAGAAGCCAAGCCTTCTCGTAAGACCTCTATGTCGCTTTTGACTGCACTGGGCCTCTCGTTTAATAACCTCATGACCAAAAAAGGCCGTACGCTTATGACAGCATTTGCGGGCTCAATTGGCATTATTGGTATTGCAGCAATTCTGGCGCTGGCAAATGGTGCAAACGGTTACATCAAAAAGGTTGAGGAGGATACGCTTTCAATGTATCCACTCACCATCTCTGAACAGTCCGTTAATATTTCTTCCTTTATTTCTGGAAGTGGAAGCAGCTCTGACTCGGCTGATTCTCAAACGCAAGATGCACAAAGCGAGATGACGCAAAATCAGAAAAATGCAGAAGCTGCAAAGCTAGAAAATCAACCTGCTGAAGGTGCTATTCCTACTAACAACAGGCTAGGTATGCAGGCTGAAAGTATTGGCTCTAATGACCTGACCAGCTTGAAGGCTTTTCTCGACAATAATGGCGGCGGTATTAACACGTATGCCAGCGCTATTACGTATGGCTATTCTGTAAGCCCTTTTATCTACCTGCCGGCAGGCGCGGACTCTGGCTCTTCTAATCCTGTTCAGGTGCAGCCAGATGTTACTTTCTCTAAGGTATCGCCTAAGATTCCGTCATATAGTCCACTGGCTTCTTTTGCAAGTACATCGCTTTTTGGTGAGCTTCCTGGCAATCCTTCTATTTACGAGGATCGCTATACTGTTCGAGCTGGTAGATGGCCTACTGCTTGGAACGAGGCTGTTTTGGTGTTGCGTCCAAACGGCACCATGGATGATTTTTTGGAGTATACGCTTGGCCTGCGTGATTACGCTGGCCTGCGCTCTACCGTTGATAAAATTGCAAGTGGAGAATCCAGCACTATCGAAGAGTCTCATAGTACATACACCTACGAGCAGTTGATGTCTCCAACGTTTAAGCTGGTTATGCCTAATCAACGTTATGTTTGGGATAGCAATCTTGGTGTCTGGACAGACAAATCCGATGATCAGTCATACATGAATAACCTCATTGCCAATGCACCTGACCTGCATATTGTTGGTGTTGTTCAGGCAAAAGACCCAACTACCACGGGAGCGCTTTCTGAGGGCATTTACTACACACCACAACTGACTCAGAAGATGATTTCTGATGCAGAGACATCTCCTATTGTCCAGGATCAGATGAATCGTCCAGATGTTGACGTTTTCACTGGTAAAACCTTTGAGGACGAGAAGAACGGTCAAACTTCAGAGGGTCTTTCTATCAGCTCTCTCATTTCCGTTGATTCTAACGTGCTGTCTTCGGCGTTTAACTTTAATTCACAGGCGCTGAACTTCTCGTCAATTAATCTGTCTGGTTTGGATATGTCCTCGCTTGATCTTTCTGACGTGCAGTTACCTGCTTTTGATCCGTCACAGCTTAATTTGTCTGATAGCGATGTTCTGTCTTCTGTTACGTCTTCGCTTGATCCAGCTGCGCTGGCGGCGGCTTTCCCAGAGCTCTCTGCAGCAGACATTCAGCAGATTCTTTCTGGCATTACCGTTAATTTCAAACCAGGAGGACAAGCTGCTATTTCTTCGCTTATGGGCAATATTGCTCTGGGATGGAACTCTTGGAGCGCCGCTAATCCCGGTAAGACCATGGCAGACTACCTTGCAACAGATCAGGTACGCACGCAGATTGTAACTACGGTTTCTTCTGCGGTTGATACCGATGACCTGCAGCAACAGCTGGTTAGTGCTCTAGCAAATAAGCTGGGAACCAACCCAGACCTTCCAAGTGTTCAGGCTGAGGTTTCTCAGAGGCTTATGAGTGCTTATCAATCACAGATTGCAAGTGCACTTTCTACAGCTATTACGCGCGCTATGAGTGCTTACGTGCAGTCTGCGTTAACCAGCGTAATGACACAGGTTGCTTCGAGGATGCAAAATCAGATTGCAGGAGCTCTCAATGCAGCTATGCAGGGCGTTGCGGCAAATATGTCTAATGCGATGCAGGTAGATCAAGCAACGCTCGCAAATGCCTTTAAGCTCAATGCTGACCCATCGCAGCTAGCAGCTATTGCTGCGTCAATGCTAAGGGCAACGCCAGCAACGTATGAGTCAAATCTTTCTAAGATGGGATATGCAGACCTTAATAAGCCCACGTCAATCAACATTTATCCGAAAGACTTTGCAAGTAAAGAAAAGATTGTTGAAATTCTTAATAAATACAATGCGGATGCAAAGGCTGCTGGTGAGGAGTCTAAGGTAATTACCTATACCGACATTGTCGGCGCGCTGATGAGCTCCGTTACGCTGATTGTTGATATGATTTCTGCGATGCTGATTGCGTTTGTATCTATCTCGCTTGTTGTTTCTAGCATCATGATTGGCATCATTACGTTCATCTCGGTCCTTGAACGTAAAAAAGAGATTGGTATTCTGCGCTCTATTGGTGCTTCCAGGCGAGACATTGCCAACGTATTCAACGCGGAGACGTTTATTGAGGGTCTCATCTCTGGTGTTATGGGCATTGGCATTACACAGCTGCTCATTTTGCCCGCAAATGCTGTGGTCAAAGCCATGTTTAACGTGGACAACCTGGTGGTCTTGCCGCTGAATGGTGCGCTCATTTTGATTCTGATTAGCGTTGCTCTAACACTTCTTGCAGGTCTTATTCCTGCAGGTAGGGCTGCTAAGTCCGATCCAGTTCAGGCACTAAGAAGCGAGTAGTCTCCAACTTGCACGCGTCATCTGACGAGAAGACCGTCTAGCTGCACCTCATACCTCACAAGAAAAGCCCTGTCATACGCGTGTATGACAGGGCTTTTACGTTTTTGTTGCAGCTACCAGGCCTAGTTCTCCTGGCCGCCAAAGAGGTCGACAACCTCAAGACCAAGCTCGGAGGCTTCAATGGCATCCTTTGCGCCAAAGACAACAATTGAGAGGTCATCATAGCTTTGAGGCATAGTGCTTCCCAGTGCCTTAATGTCTTCAACCTGGGCGTGAAGGATTTTCTCGCGAAGTTTACGCAAACGCTCTGGGTCACGGTGGTTGAAGTACTCAATGTCCTGCCTGCGAGCAAGCATGCGAGCGGGAACAGGAGCGTCAACGCCTGCAACAGAGGCAACTACATAGCCCTCAAACTCGTCAGCGTCTGGAGTCCACTCAGAGAGCCAGCTACCTGCACCAACATAGCGGTCAAGGGTTGCATCAAGCGCAGGGTCTCGGTAGGAGACAAAGCTCTGCAGGCCAGCGATGGAGTTTCTAAACATAACGCCATAAGCTCCGCCCTTAACGCGGACTTCGTTCCACAGGTAATCAAGACCCAGAATCCTGGTAGCAATAAGCCAGTTACCCTGCTGTTCATTGGTTGCGTGGGCAACGTTTGGATAGGAGAGGCCAACGTAAGAGACGTTTGACGGAATGAGGTAGGCCACGCGCTGTAGCTTACCTTCAGGGACAACAAGCGTCTGCGTTGCACTGTCTACCTGCGATTCATTGCCCTTCTTGAGGCCAAGGTCTCCCGCTACTTGCCAGAATGCTTCACGGCTTTGAGTGGAGCCGGTAAAGCTGACGGTGACGTTGTCTGCACGGAAAATCTTACAAGTAAGCGCATCCAGGTCTTTTGCAAGCTGAGGAGCACGCTCATCCCAGTTGGCAAGCAGGTTCTTCAGGTACTCGTAGAAGCCAACGCCTGCTAGGGCATCGTTTACGCGGCTAGCAGCAGAGTAGGAGGTTAAAGCCTTATTTTGCGCTGCGGTATGACCAGCGCCTACAAAGTACTGCTCCTGTGCAATGCGTCGCTGAATCAAGATGTTCTTGAGGCGGCCCAAGTCATCAAAACGCGTGCTGGACCAGACCTCAGAAGGAATGCTTGCAAGCCCTTGGGTTTTCTCGGCAAGAGCGCTTGCAGCAACAATAAAGGCGGGGCGTGCCTGGTCAAGCGTGTCGCAGTCGTAGATATCCGTGAAGAATGAGAGGTGACCAAGGTTGCTTTCAATAAGGATATCCAGCTCAGACGCAGTGTGTGCAGCCGTATCAAGCTTGCCGAGCGCCTCTGCAAGAATACCCACAAGTGGCAGCTCTTCAAAGGTAACTGCGCTGGTCAAATCAAAGTAATGGTAGACGTAGTCAATGCCGTGAGTGTCCAACTCGTGCGCAATGCATGGCAGGGGAGCCTCAACCTCAAAGCCTGCAGGACGCTCTCTACCTGCACCAATATCACTGAGCGAGAGGGACGGCAGCTTGGCTAGGTCTTCTGGAGCGTCAGGTGTTTCTTGCTCCAGACGCAGCGCCTCTACCTCTGCGCGGATCTTCTCGACGTCCTCATCAGTGAGCGTGGAGCGAAGTTGTGCCAGTTCAGCAGCTTCTTCCTGAGCCTCTCCCTCGTCTGTAGGGACAAGCTCAACCTGAGCTGCGTGCTTGCTGTTGCAGATGAGCTCCAGCAGCAGCTTCTCAAAGCCCTTTTGAGCTGCAAGTTCTTTGACGTACGCAATGGCGTCCTCGTAGCGGATGTAGTCCAGAGGGCGCTCGTCGTCATAGAGCCAGCTTGAAAGCGAACGCAGTGTGTACTCAATACCGTTTGAGTACGGCTGATCATTCTCGCGCAGGTTAAACTCTGCAAGAGCAATGGATGCGTTAAGCTTCTTTGGATCAATGCCCTCGGTGGCAATCTTTTTGCAGGTGGTCTCAACCAGCTCACGGAACTTCTGAGCTGCTCCTTCTTTGAGGCCTTTGAGCTGCAAGAAGAGCATTGGCTGGGCAAGGTCATCGGAGAGATAGTAGCTAAAGTCATCGCCTAGCTCTGCGTCAAGAATTGCACGCTTGAGCGGGGATTCATTGGAGCCCATGAGGGTGTCAAACAAGATGTCTGCGGCCATCATCTTATTGCGCTGATCAGGCGTTCCAAGCACGTAGCCCAGGCCGACGCTGGAGTTGTCGGCTGTGGTGTTCATGCGGACCTGGCAAGGCTCGGGCAACACGGGTGCCTGCAGGTTAAGCGGATTAGGGGCACCTGCATCGCGTTTCTCGGCAGCTGCAAACCTCTGGGCAATGAAGGAGAGCTCACGCTCACAGTCAAGATCGCCGTAGAGGAAGGTGTAGCTGTTAGAGAGGTCGTAGTGGCGAGCGTGGGTGTCCAGGAAGTTCTCGTAGGTGAGCTCAGGGATTGCACGAGGCTTACCACCGGATTCTTTGCCGTAGGCGGTGTCAGGGAAGAGAGCCTCGCTCACAGAATCGTAGAGTACGCGATCAGGGTCAGAGAGGGCGCCTTTCATCTCGTTGAAGACAACGCCGTTATAGCTTAGATTGCCCTGCTCGTCAGCTTCTAGGTGCCAGCCTTCCTGCTCAAAGATGCGCTTGCGCTTATAGATTGCAGGATGCAGAACGGCGTCCAGGTACACGCTCATCAAGTTTTCCAAGTCAGCTACATTGGTGCTGGCCACAGGGTATACCGTCTTGTCGGGGTAGGTCATTGCATTTAAGAACGTCTGCATAGAGGTCTTGAGCAGGTTAACAAAAGGCTCCTTGACAGGATAGGCATCGGATCCACAGAGAACCGAGTGCTCCAGGATATGGAAGACACCAGTGTGGTCTACAGGAGGTGTCTTAAAAGCAATGGCAAACGAGCGATTGTCATCGTCGCAGGCAAACCACATAAGGCGAGCACCTGTAGGAACATGCTTAAAGATGTAGGCGTAGCCAGAAATCTCGTTAACCCACTCAGCTGAGATTACCTCAAAGCTCTTGTCTTCTGCATGAAGCGTACCAACAGAAAACGCGCTGTCCATCTGCGAATACTTGGATGTCATAAGCTGCCAATCTATACGAAAACTTACGTGAGCATTAATGCCGTTTTGGACCATCTTGCCCATTTGAACCGTTTGGAGACTTGAGACTCCGCACAAAGCAGGCTAAGG
>CAJZGX010000049.1:0-9000 GCA_916048235.1 uncultured Atopobium sp. | reverse complement strand
TTTTATTACTTAGATAATATAAATATATAGTGTAAAGCTTATCTTAGAATTAAGTCTTAAAAATAAGAAAATCTACTACAAACACACTTAGATATGTATTAAAAGTCGTGCTTGGGGGTATATAGAATCCGATGAAGATTCAGTCCCCGGCACGATTTTGTTTGGGGTAGGAGGGTGATTTTATGAGACTAGATAAATGGGCCGTAACCGCCCAGGAAGCCCTGCAGGCAGCTCTTGGTATTGCTGGTGATGTAGAGGCTTCCGAGGTTGCACCAACACACCTGCTCAAGGCGCTGCTGGACAGCAATGAGCGCAATCTGCGTTCTATCTTGGAGAAGATTGGCGCAGATCCTGATGCAATTGCCACGCAGGTAGACCAGGCAATTTCCAAGGCTCCAAAAGTAAGTGGAGCACAGATTGGCATTGGCAATGACCTTCTCAAGGTTATCAACGAGGCAGAGAAGCTTGCCACTAAGCTGGGAGATTCCTACGTTACCTCCGAGCATCTGCTCACAGCGCTGGCAAACGACAACACTGATGCAGGTAGGATTCTTCGCGATGCCGTCGTTACTGCTAAACGCGTGGAAGAGGTCTACAACGAGCTTCGTGGCGATGAACGCGTAACCTCTCAGGACGCAAAGCCGCAGTTTGAGGCCTTGGAGCAGTACGGTCGCAACGTGACCGACCTTGCTCGCCAGGGAAAGCTTGATCCAGTTATTGGTCGCGTCGAAGAGATTCGCCGTACCATTCAGGTTCTGAGCCGCCGCACCAAGAACAACCCTGTTCTTATCGGCGAACCTGGCGTTGGTAAGACCGCAATTGTGGAAGGCCTGGCAGAGCGCATTGTTTCTGGCGACGTTCCAAGTACCCTGCGCGACAAAGAGCTTGTTGAGCTTGACATGTCTGCTCTGGTAGCAGGAGCAAAGTATCGCGGTGAGTTTGAGGACCGCTTGAAGAGCGTGGTAAAAGAAGTGGCCAAGTCTAACGGCCAGATTATCCTCTTCATCGACGAGCTTCATACCATCGTAGGCGCTGGCGCTTCCGAGGGATCCATGGACGCTGGTAACATCTTGAAGCCAGCACTTGCTCGTGGCGAACTCCGCGCAATTGGTGCTACTACGCTGGATGAATACCGCAAGTACATCGAGAAGGACGCTGCTCTTGCGCGTCGTTTCCAGACCGTACTTGTCTCTGAGCCTTCTGTTGAAGACACCATTTCTATTCTGCGTGGCCTTAAGGAGAAGTACGAGCAGCACCACCGCGTCCGTATTACGGACTCCGCCCTGGTCGCAGCAGCAGATCTCTCTAACCGCTACATCTCTGACCGATTCTTGCCAGATAAGGCAATTGACCTGGTAGATGAGGCGGCATCAAGGCTTCGCATGGAGCTTGATTCCATGCCAGCAGAAATTGATGCGGTTGATCGTCAGCTCACTCAGATGCAGATCGAGGAGCAGGCTCTGATGAAAGAGGAGGACGCTGCTTCTAAAGAGCGCCTGGAAAACCTCCGCGCAGAGATTGCAACGACGCAGGAGAAGCTTGATGGCATGAAGGCCAACTGGCAGAACGAGCGCGGTGCAATTGACCTGGTACAGGACTTGAAGTCCCAGATTGAGGACGCAAAGACGCAGATGGAGCGCGTGACCCGCGAGGGTGATTTGGCGCAGGCATCTGAGCTTCGTTACAGCACCATTCCAGAGCTTGAGCGCAAATACGATGAGGCAGAAAAAGCACTTCTCGCCAAGCAGGAAGATGGCGGAATTCTCAAGGAAGAGGTCACCACAGACGAGATTGCCGAGGTAGTTTCTTCGTGGACCGGCGTGCCTGTTTCTAAGATGATGCAGGGCGAGATGGACAAGCTCAAGAACCTTGAGGACCAGCTTCACCTGCGTGTTATTGGTCAGGACGATGCTGTTTCCGCAGTTGCTGCAGCAGTTCGTCGTTCTCGCGCGGGCCTGGCAGATCCAAACAAGCCTCTGGGCAGCTTCTTCTTCCTGGGCCCAACCGGCGTGGGTAAGACCGAGCTGGCAAAGGCGCTGGCAGAGCTGCTGTTTGACGACGAGCGCTCACTGGTCCGCATTGATATGTCTGAGTACATGGAGAAGTTCTCGGTCCAGCGTCTTATTGGCGCACCTCCAGGATACGTGGGCTATGACGAGGGCGGCCAGCTCACTGAGGCAGTTCGTAGGCATCCATACTCCGTCATCTTGCTGGACGAGATGGAGAAGGCTCATCCTGATGTCTTCAACATCTTGCTGCAGGTTCTGGACGACGGTCGCCTGACAGACGGTCAAGGTAGGGTAGTGAGCTTCAAGAACACCATCATTATCATGACTAGTAACGTTGGTTCGCAGTTCATTGCTGGTGCCGGTGCAGAGGGCTTCAACGAGGAGTCCAGAAAGCAGGTTATGGAGGCGCTGCGTAGCTCCTTCCGTCCTGAGTTCCTGAACCGTATCGACGACGTGGTTGTCTTCCAGCCTCTGGGTCTTGAGGACATTGAGCGCATTGTGGACATTCAGCTCAAGGATGTTCGTAGCAGACTTGCTAACGAGCGTATGACGCTGGAGCTTTCCGAGGCTGCTAAGCAGTCGCTGGCTCTTGACGGTCTGGATCCTGTTTACGGCGCTCGTCCTCTGAAGCGACTCATTCAGCGTCGCGTTGTTGACCAGGTGGCAAACTTGATTATTGCAGGTGAGCTGCATGAGGGCGATACTGTTCTGGTTGATACTGACGAGAACGGCAACTTGGTTGCTCGCAAGAAGTAAATGAGGCTGCACGTGTGCGATAAGGCAAACAGGGCCGAGAAGCCCGAGCTGCAGGCCGCGGCACGCGAGGACGCTGCTGCAACGGCTACGCCACAGGCCGCGGCTGCTGCGAAGGCTACACCGCAGGTCGCAGCTGCTGCGGCGGCTACTGCGAAGGCCGCGACGCACAAGGACGCGGATTCGAAGAAAGCGCAGGTTGTTGACCCGGAGTTTGCGCGCGCAGAAAATGAGGACGACGATGGTTACGATCCGTACTCCGATCGTCGTCCCGTGAGCGATCCTCTCTTTGAGCGCGATCCCTGGAGCTAGATCACCGGGTTTCTCGCCAGATGTTTCTCGGCACACGCAAAACTCTACAAACGAAAGCCGCTGGTACATGACGTATCAGCGGCTTTTGTGTACGACTTGGCGTTACGTTCATAATTGTGAGCCTGAAAAGCCCATCATGTCTGAGTAAATTTACTCAGACATGATGAGGAAAACCGGCAAATCGCTCAGACTTGGCGCACTTTTCCGGCAAATCGTTCAGACATGGCGAGAGAATCAGGCTTCATGGAAGGGCAATCTCGAGCGCGCTTCAAAGTCTGCCTGAAAAGTGCAAAGAATCTGTGTTTGGGACACAGATTCTTTGATGAAATCAGGCAGAATCCACCGATTCTTTTACATTTTCAGGCAAAAGTTACAGATTCTTTTAAGAAGTCAGGCGCGTAACAGCTGGCATTGCTTTGCGCGCGTCGGGAGGTTTGTCGCCTTGCAGCTTAGCGGACGGCAACGCCCCAGTTGGCGGACATCCAGGTCCAGAGGAAATAGACCACTGCGGCGATGATAGCCAAAACAATGATGGCGGCAATTAGCGAACCTGCATTTGAGCGGCGCTCTTTTCGGACAAAGATGTCGCGCTGACCCTTGGGTACCTGCAGGAACTGGCCGTAGTGAACGTCCTTGCGAAGGTGCGCAATCTCGTTCTTTGGCTTGCGCCAACCTTTCTTCGCGTAAGAACCCTTGCTGGACTCGAAGCCAGCAGCCTGGTTCTCGGGAAATTCGAGCTTCTCGCCCGGCATTGTAAAGTCGCTGATAGGCTCCACTGTTTTGTGATGGCGATGCTGGCGGACGTATGGCTGCTTTGCAGCGCCTTCGCCTTCGTGCACGGAAGCTTCAGATGTCGAGAAGTGCTGCGCTCCAGCTGCGTGGAGGTCGGCTCCATCGGCCGGTTGAGCTTCCTGCTCAAAAGATTCAGCGTATTCAAAGTCCTGCTGGGTGTCAGAGCGAGGGTTCTGATCCGCAGATGAAACGTTATTTTCAAGGTTGTTCGAGGTGTCCACGATGATCCTTTTGTCGTAGTCTCGCAAAACATTGATATAAAACATGATACCGCAGCTCGTCTATTCCTGCACAGCTTTGTCGGATATTTGGGCTGCTGCGTAGGAGTGGTCGCGTAGAGTGGTCGCGCGGGGCAGCACACAAATGCACAGCTACAGCGACATTGGCCAATCTTGGCTGGCAACACAGACGGAAAGCGAGCCGTCAGGAGTCTGCGCCTCGGTGAACGCGTCGTTGAGAGGCTGCGCGCCAACCGCATCAGCAAGCGTTCTCACAGCGACACTTGGACGGTTATTCTCGTGAGAGAGGTGCATGCCAACTACGCAACGCGTATTTGGGCCTACGAGCTGCGATAACGCTTGCGCAGTGTACTCGTTTGACAGGTGACCGGAGTCTCCGTGAACGCGCTGTTTGAGCACATACGGATAAGGACCTGTGAGCAGCATGTGCTCGTTATGGTTGGACTCGATAGCAAGAATGCGCACGTCGGAAAGATATTCGAGAGCCTCGGGCGTCAGAATGCCCGTGTCGGTGCAATAACCCACAGAGTCCACGATGCGTCTATCAGGGCCGGCGAGAAAATCAAAGCGCATGCCCATGGGCTCGCAGACATCGTGCGAGGTGGGGAACGTGCTTACCTCAATGTCTGGCGCGGCATCAATATGGACAGGGCCTGCCTGGTCAACAAGGGTAAAGGTGACAGTTGAGCAGGAGCTTCTTCTTGAGAGTGCGGCGGCAGTTCCCGTTGTAGCAAACACGGGAACATCAAAAGTTTTACTGACTACCGAAAGACCTGAGACGTGGTCGGTGTGCTCGTGCGTAATAAAGATAGCCACGAGCTCAGACAGGTTAACGTTCAACTCTTTAGACCGACGCAGAATTTCTTTTCTAGAGATTCCGCAATCAATCATAATGAGACCATCGGGCGTTTCTAGCAGACTGCAGTTGCCCTTTGATCCGCTGGCAAGAATATGTAGGCGAAACGTGGGATTCATGAATTTCTTTCTACTGAGTAACTTTCGGGTATAACTGTAACAAACACACCGGACAGAAATTGGTGCTAAGTGCCATCCGTACACGCATACTTCAATAAAAAGAACGCTCTCGTCGCAAAAGACCAGGCAGATGGATTGCGCAGAGGCCAGGCAGAGAACTCGCGACGTGGTCAGGCAGCTGCACCCGTTATCCTTATGGTCTCGGGCGGAGCCGACTCGATGGCGCTGCTTCACATGGCAGCAACGGAGTCACTTGACCTTGGTGACGGCGCAGGTCTTGCACGCGTTTCACAAGAGCGCCTGCATGTGCTGCATATAAACCACCTGCTTCGTGGGGCCGATGCAGACGCTGACCAGCACTTTGTTCAAGATGCTTGCGACTCGCTGGACATTCCCTGCACCGTGCTGCGCGTGGACGTGGCAAAGCTCGCGCAGGAACGTGACGGCAACGTGGAAGAAGTGGGTCGTCAGGTGCGGTATGACGCTGCGCGAGAACTCGCTCAAAAACTTTGCACTGAGCAGGGGGTTTCTCGCCAGAAGGCAAAGATTTTGACAGCACATACGGCTGACGATCGCACGGAGACGTTCATGATGAACGTGATGCGCGGGTCCGGCATGAGCGGCCTGGCCTCGATTCCTAGGCACCGCGGGCTGATTTATCGTCCGCTGCTCGACTACACGCATGACCAGCTCAAAGACTGGTTGAAGGCTCGCGGCCTGGATTGGCACGAGGACGCTACTAACACCGATACCCACTATTTACGTGCATATATGCGCCATAACGTGCTCCCTCTGCTGAAGGCGAGAAACCCGTTGTTGGTGCAGACGGTGTGCAAAATTGCAGATTTGCTGGCTGACGAAGACGATTATCTTGAGGCGAAGGCCGCTCGTAAGCTGAGGCAGATTACGCTGCGCAAGAGTGAGTCTTCGCTGGTACTTGACGCGTTGAAGCTGAGTTCTACCGACGTAGTGATTGCTCGCCGCGCGGTAAGGATTGTGGCAAGGCAGCTGATTCCCGAGGCCTGGCTGGAGTCCAGGCACGTAGATGCCGTACTTGAAGCGGTTGCTGCGGGAGTTGGCGTGGCTAACCTGCCGCAAAACCTTGAGGCGCGCGTTCGATTGGGTACCGTGACATTCTCGTTCACGGGCGCCGCGAGGAGCGCGGGCGGCGCGGGCGCGGGCGCGGGCGCCGCGAGAAGCGCGGTCGGCGCTGCGGCTGCAGTCGCGGCCAGCGGTGAACCTGCAGGTACGTCGCCTGCTGCAGCAACGTTTGGCGAGCACCTTGCAGTCCCGGGAACACTGGAGCTGGCAGACGGCCGAGTACTCTCGGCGCGCGTTCTCCCTGTGGAGCACGGCTTTGACGTCGTGTCCTATGCAACCGCGCATAGCCAGGAATGGTTGGGCGAGTCGGTTCTTCTCGACGCACACGCCTGTGGGGTAGATCCGGTTCACGGCGGCAGCCTGTGGGTCTCGGGACCCGAGGCTGGGGACACCATACAACCTCTGGGCATGCACGGGCAGTCAAAAAAGATCTCTGACCTGCTGGGCGAGGCAGGCGTACCCGTTGAATCCAGGAGTATGATGCCTATTGTGCGCACAAATATTCGTGGACATGTGGTGTGGGTTGCGGGAATTCGTCCCGATGAACGAGTAAAATGTACGCAAGATACAAAACAGCTGCTAGAATTGAACATCTATTCTGGTCACAAGCCATTTGAGAGGAGCCAGTAATGGCGGAGCTTCACCCTGATATTGAAGAGATTCTACTTGACGAACAAGACATCAAGGACATCGTCAAGAAGGTGGGTGCAGAAATCACGCGTGACTACGCGGACAAGAACCCCCTGGTCATTGCTGTTCTTCGCGGAGCTGTTGTATTCATGGCCGATATCATGCGTGCCATTGAGTGCCCACTCTCCATCGATTTTATGGCTGTTTCCAGTTACGGCGACGGTGTTAAGAGCTCCGGCGTCGTGCGCATTGTAAAAGACCTTGATACCAAGATTGAGGGTCGTCACGTCATCATTGTCGAGGACGTCCTGGACTCTGGTCTGACCCTCTCTTATCTCGTCCGCATGCTCCAGTCTCGTAACCCCGCTTCCATTGAGATTGCCGCTTTCCTGGTCAAGGACATTGAGGGCAAGCGCCCTGCCGTTGACCCTCGTTACGTAGGCACTCACGTACCCGATAAGTTTGTTGTTGGTTACGGCCTGGACTATGCAGAGCGCTACCGCAACTTGCCATTTGTTGGCGTTCTGAAGCCTTGCGTGTACGAATAGGCTGAGGCCGGCCGGTCAAGCCACGCGGCTGAACTTGCGGCTACGCGGTCTGCTCTGTGGAATTTGCCGCAAGACCGTGCAATAGATACAAATTTGTTAAAACTTTTAAAGTTGGGCGAGAAGATCGATCTTCTCGCCCAATATGCTATCTATCAAAGGTTGTATGAGGCCAGATGCGCGGCGGCGTCATCCACGCCTCCACCCAACGTTTTACCAGGTAGGCACTGTAGGCTTCGAGAGAATCGAGAAACCATGGTCAATCAGACAAGTCTTGCATACGGATCAGAAAAGTCTGCAATCCGCGAGATTGCGGGTTATGCGATGCAGCGTCGTGCTGAGATTGGCGCTCAGAATGTGTTTGATTTCTCGATCGGCAACCCTTCCGTGCCTGCTCCTGAGTCTGTTCGTACCTCTATCGAGGCTGCCATGCAGCTGCCTCCTCAGCAGGTCCACAGCTACACGCCTGCAATCGGCATTCCCCAGGCCAGGGAGGCAATTGCTGCGTCGCTCCGACGTCGCTTTGGAGATCACGCAGCTCAGGCAGACGACCTCATCTTGACTTGCGGAGCGGCTGCCTCCGTTTCTATGGCGCTCAATTCCATTGTTTCTCCAGGTGAAGAGGTTATTGTTATTGCTCCATACTTCCCTGAGTATCGCGTGTGGATTGATCATGCACAGGCTACCTGCGTTGAGGTTTTGGCTGACGAGAAAACCTTCCAGATTGATGTTGACGCTGTTTGTGCAGCTCTTACGTCTAAGACTCGCGCGGTGATTATTAACTCTCCAAACAATCCTGTTGGTGCTGTGTATACCAGGGAAAACCTTGATGCATTTGCCAATATGCTCCGCAAACGCTCCACAGAGCTGGGAACTGACATTTACGTCATCTCCGACGAACCTTATCGCGAGATTGTTTTTGGCAACATTGAGGTTCCTTGGGTTCCTGACGTCTACGAGCGCACTATTGTGTGCTATTCCTACTCCAAGTCACTTTCGCTTCCTGGCGAACGTATTGGTTGGGTGCTGGTTCCCGCTTCTAATCCGGAGCAGAAGGAGATTTACGCAGCTTGTGCGGGCGCCGCTCGACTGTTGGGCTTTGTTTGTGCGCCAGCGCTTTTCCAGCGTGTCATTATTGACTGCGTTGATGAGCCAGCGGACGTTGAGGCCTATGCAAAGAATCGAGAAGTGCTGACCGAGGGCCTCACCAAGCTTGGTTACGAGTATATCCAGCCTGATGGTGCATTCTACCTGTGGGTTCGTGCTCCCGGAGGAGATGCTCAGGCATTCTGCGATGTGGCCAAGCAGTTTGAGCTGCTACCTGTTCCTTCCGATTCGTTCGGCTGTCCAGGTTGGCTGCGCGTGAGCTACTGCGTTGCGTACCAGACCTGCGTTGATTCGCTTACTGCCTGGGAAAAGACTCTTGCAGCAATGAAATAAGTGCTACAACAGGCGAGAAGATCACCTGGAGAAGACCAGCCGTCAATGGCGAGAAACTCAATCGACCGCAAACGACAAAGTGAACTACCTCCCATTTCTTGGACATAAGAAATGGGAGGTAGTTCATATGCAGGTGATTATGATTCTGTAGCGTGTTAGCGTCGGCTTTTAGGCCTGGCGCACAAAATAGCGCAGCTTTGGTAG
>CAJZGX010000048.1:0-9123 GCA_916048235.1 uncultured Atopobium sp. | reverse complement strand
CTTATGGTTTCAAAGCAGACTACTATCATCAATGCAACTGGTCTTCACGCTCGTCCAGCATCCGTCTTTGTTTCTGAGGCAAAGAAGTTTGAGAGCAACGTCACCATCAAGAATGTTGACAAGGACTCCGCACCAGTTAACGCTAAGTCCATCATGATGATTCTTGCTGCTGGCCTTGGTACTGGCACCAAGATTGAGATTGCATGCGACGGCGCTGACGAGCAGGCAGCTCTTGACGCTCTCGTTGCTCTTGTTGACAGCGGCTTCGGCGAGTAAGTTTCTAACTTACATAAAAGTGCACGTTAAGCCCGGCTCTGCCGGGCTTTTTTCAAAGAGAGGTTAGTATGACATTTGTTGCAACATGGCTTGTAACTACTGTTGCTACGTTGGTGGCCTGCACCTTAATTCCAGGTCTAACTATTGTGGGAGGCTCATGGGCAGGTCCTATTCTGTTCTCGTTAGTACTCGCAGCAGTCAATACGGGCATTAAGCCTGTTGTTAAGCTACTCTCATTGCCTATTAATGTGCTGACTCTAGGTATTTTCTCGCTCTTTATTAATGCTTTTATGCTTGAGCTTTCAAGTTTTATTTCTAGGAATTTGCTGCATGCGGGTGTTGCTATTGATTCTTTAGGCACCGCTATCCTGGGATCAATAGTTATTTCAATTGTCTCTTCAATTGTGATTAGCCTTACTGGTCTGAAGAAGGAGAACCTTTCCTAAGTTCCTTTTGGGCTTTATCAAGCTTGGCAAAACTTTCCGAGATAGCAGAGGTAATCTGAGAGATCTGCGATGACTCGGTAATGTTTTCAATTAAAGATGTTGCGGATGCATTGACAAGCGAACCAAAGAGGTCAAAGAAGACTTCTTTGGTTTGCTTTTCTGTTTTAGTGAGCGCTGCAACAACAGGCTGTAAGTTTGCGGGCGAGCTAATAATGTCGCTGAAATAGACTGCTCCGCCTGCAGAGAGTGCATCAAAGAGCTCATTGGTAAAGTGCTCACGATCAGAGAGCGGGAGTTCTTTATACCAGTTGCTAAATGCCTCGTTAATCTTTTTACATTCCGGCTGGAAGTCGTCAGCAAACTCAAAGGTATCGCGCATGACCTGCCATGAAACACCGTCGTGAGCCATCATACCTGTCTCGGAGCTTTTTACGATGAGCTTTGGAACAGCAGGATCATCAAAAATCATGCCAACTACACTAAACTCAGGCAAAATTCTGATGTATTTATCTCCAAGCACCTTGTGGGCTGTGGTGGGAAGAATTTCTGGACACATATTAGGTCCATCGTTACTCCAGACTCGATCAATTGTGCCAAGCAGCTCGTCAGGGCAGACTGTTGCTGCGTATGCCGCAAGGTTGCCGCCTTTAGAATGGCCACCAACCATTATGTTTGCGCAGGTAGTACTATTACCATCTGCAAGGTGTTCGCGAATACGTTTCTCAAGATATTGCGCCGCTGATTTATCAGCGGACGTAACCTGGAAGCTAAGGTTAAGGTTTTCTCGCCAGCCAACGAGCGTGCCGTCAGTTCCTCTAAACGAAACAAACATCTGACCAGTAGGTAGGTAAGCGGTAAATGCTGCAAACTGCAGGTTTTTCTCGACATTAATGCGGTCTACATAGCGACCAAGTTCAATGTTGGCAAAGCGGGGAGCGTTGACCAGTGCCTCAAGGAAGGTTCCATCAACGCGAGAAAATCCTGTGATAAGAGACGGGTCATCTTTAAGCTTTTTCAGCATTTTGGCGCAGGCGTCACCAAGCTGAATGCGTTTCTCGCTACGTTCAGAAGGCACGACCCCGCCAAATCCCAGATAGGAAAGAATTGAGAGAATCAGGTTATCGACGTTGTTAAAAGGGTCATTCTCAAACGTCAGATCGCCGCGCCAGTGTAGATAGTCAACGACATTTGCCATAATGCCTCTTTCCTGCTGGTACTTTTCGTATACTAAGCATAGAGGAAGTTTGATTGATTTGGGGAGAAGCCCGTGGAAAAAGCTACAGTTTCTTCAAAAGCAATTGCTACCAAGAAGCGCTTTGTTTTTGCAGATGTTCTTACCATTCTGGCAGGTATTGCTGTTGTTATGCTGCATACCTCTCTCAACGTTTTTTCGCTTGTCCACACAAAAACTTGGGCCTTCTCTTTAGCTCTGCAAGCTGCGTTTATTTACGCGGTACCCATCTTTTTTATGCTGAGTGGCATGAATTTGCTTGGGTATCGAAGTAAATACTCCACAAAAACATTTTTTATGAAGCGTGCAAGAAAGACGCTGATGGCGCTCATTTTTGGTAGCGTAGCTGTGTATCTGATGTACGTGCTTTTTCCTACAAAGTTTTGGGGTGCAGAGGAATTTGCTGCAAGCGCTGGTGTTGCTGATTTTGTAAAGCGCTTTCTAACCAATAACGTAAACAGCACACTTTGGTTTATTTATACCATTTTGTATCTATACCTTTTGACGCCTGTACTTTCTTTGGTTGTGCAGAAAAAAGAAACTCTGCTCTATGTCATGGCACTTACGCTCTTTGTGAGCTTTGGCCTGCCGCTTCTTGAGTTTCTTGGTGTTCGTGGTGTCTACTTTGATCAGTTGTTTAGATGGGCTGCGTTTAACAGCGATGGCCTTTTCTACTATCTGCTGGGATATTACGTTAAGACCTATTACGACGAGCTTCCAAAATTTACTAAAAACAATCTTGTGCTTGCTGTAATTTTCTTACTTTCGTCTGCGGCCATGTTTGGTTGGGGACTTATTGCTAACAACTTTGGAACCCCATTGACTCCAGAAATGACGTATCAGAGTTATCCCATTACCATCAGAAACTTCCTCTGTTTAGCGCAAGCGACATCTTTGTTCCTGTTTGTGCTGAACCTTGAGCCAAAGCTACAGGAGTTCTCTGATGCTACTAAGAAGCGCATCAGCACGGTATCTGCTGGTGTTCTAGGAGTCTACCTGTTCCAGATCCCTGTTATTAACTTCTTGGGACTAAGACTTGGTCGATTCCCATACAGCTTGCTTGGAAATGCTTTTGTGCGAGGCATCTTTGTCTTTGCAGTCACAATTGTCGTAGTTATGGCATTCCAGTGGCTGATGAGACAGATCAAAAAAGCTCAAAAGAGTAGCACTAAGAACGCTTAAGCCTACTAGTTTTGACTAGCGATCAGTGACTAGCGTAAGCGTTGATTCTCCAGAAGCATTTGCTGTGCTTACGTCAACGTCAATGACGTCTGGTAGATTGCTCGCAATTTCTACAATTTGAGACACGCTAACTTCTTTAGAAAGTTTTCCGTTTGCGCGTTGCTCAAAGAGGGCGCCTGCAAGTACTCCACGCATGTGTTTTGCGTTATGCGATACAACACTGCGATTTCCCGTACTAGGATCTTCTCGCTGTACGACAACTTGCAACAGCTCACAAGGATGCTTTGCCGAAGGCGCCCACATCTTTCTGTATTCACCCGAGCGACAATCTACAACTATTTGATCTTTTAGAGCGACGTTTAACAGGGGATTAAGTTGCTTTTTCCAGTAAGTTGCAACAGTGCCAATGGTGGGCAACTTGATTGAAGCAGACAGTCTATAGTTGGGGAGAAAATCGTGCGGTCTTACAACACCCCAAAGACCAGAGAAAATCATGATTTCTGAGTTAAGGATATCTGCTGGTAATGTGACTGTTTTCTGCGCGTTTTCTAACGTGGCATTTTCAAGTGTTTGGTTGAACTTTGCAGCCTCAAAAAGTACGCCAGTATAGAGATTGAGCGCGTTTGTGGTCGGAGCTTCATAGACGTCTAGGTTGTCGGCAATGTCACCGACGGTATTAGGACCAATTTTAAGCACCTGAGCTGCGTCTGCATGAGAGCATACCTGGTGTAAGTCCTTGATGAGTTCTTCTCGACAGCTGGTAAGCTCGGAGCCAAACAAAAGCGATGAGAGATCAAGAGAAGGACCCGAGGTGGGTGCAGTTTTTCCTGATGATGGAGGAAGCAAAATAATCATGAAAATCCTTTTGATGAGGGATTTTTAGTTGTTGTTTAGTTTGATTCTAATTTATGTCCGGTGTGCGTGGTAACTTTAGAAGTAAGAAAAATCGGAGAGGTGACGTATGGGCTTGCTTCTGTACAAACAACAAACAGGTGCTTTCTTATCAAACTCTATTCAAGAGCAGCTAAGGGCTTCACGTGAGAGGTGGGGGTCTGCTCAGCTTATAGTGCCTTCTTCCGATACTGTGTTGTTAGTTAAGAGGCAGCTTGGTGCCATCCAAGAACTCTCTGTTGGCGTGAATGTTTCAACTTTTGATGAGTGGATGCGCGATCAATGGAAGCTGTATGGAAGCTCTGATCGTCTGCTTTCAAATACGCTTCGCAAGGTATTTTTCCAGCAGATTTTGGATGGAACGTCTGCTGATGAGCTAGGCACTTTAACTACTAGCAAGGGTACCGTGGAGCTTCTTTCTAAGCTTGCTCCAGAGTATCTTACGGAGCTTGATCAAATTATGGCTTCCGGTCAACTTTCTGCCGGTCAGATGAGTGCATGTAAGGTGCTAGAGCGCTACAAGATGCTGCTTGAAGAAAAGTCTTACGTTGAGATGTGCCAGTGTCTGGATTACCTGCTGCAGTCCATCCCAACGCAAGGACCTGCACTGATTTTCTCGCGAGTTGAAGATCTTTCGGAGGCGCGTCTTAAGTTTGTTCGCAGGCTGTCGCAGAAGCGGGACGTGGTGTTTTCTCTCTACGTGCCCGAAGGACCTGCGGGATACGCGGCAGAGCAGCAACTGGAGTTGGTTGGCGGCCCGGGATGCAATTGTCGTGTGGATACGGAGCCGGCGCCAGCCGCAAAAAGTCAGGAGCTCACCGATCTTCTCGCCAGGGTGTTTAGGGCCAAGGAGGGCAATGAGGTTACGCCGAGCGGTGCAGTAACGTTTTTGTCGCCGCTGGGTCAGCATGCCGAGGCAGAGTCTATAAGCAGGTACATCTCTCAGCGCGTTGAGTCTGGTAGCAAGAGTTTTGTGGTGTACACCTCGGATTCGCAAAGGGTCTGGGACGCGCTTTCGCAAAAGCTTGCAGCTAAGGGGATTGCTGCTCACTATAAGCGTTCGGTGCGCATTCAAGATTCACTTGCAGGACGTGCGTTTGCTAGCTTGATTGATGCGTACGTCACGCTCAGTGAACGCTCAGAGCTCGAGAAAAACATTGACTACCAGGCATCTGGCCATCAGATGGGGGATATGTCGTGGTGGCCTCCACGTACTCTTACGGACTATCTGATTTCTCCTATTTCAGGCATAAGCGTTGAGCGCGCGTGGATGCTGGATAAGAGTTGGCGCGGTAATAGAACGCTGTATGCCACCAGAGTGCTTGAGACGCTTTCTAAGGCGGCTATGAGCTCGCGTTTGTGCGCAGAGACCATCAAGAGTCTTGAGCTTGGCCGAATTGGCTCTGCTGCTCAGCGTATTATTGAATACCTAGCTACAGAAACATCTGATGAGCAGGCAGAGGTTGTTCAGTCTAAAGAGTTGACGCTTCAGTCTCTTCAAAACCAAGAGTCGCTTAAGGTAATGAACAAGATTGTTTCTTCTGCGCAGGAGTTGCATGAGGCAGGATTAAAGCTCACTCCTCAGACACTCAAGTCGTTTATTGAGCTTTGCAAAGATCAAGCGGTCATGATGCCTGTTTCTAATGGTATTCAGTCTGATATTCAGGTGCTAATCGCTCCCGTGAACCAAGCTCATTCTTTTGAGCCATATTCTTTTGATGCCGTTATTTTCCAGGGCATGGATACGTTGAATTTTGGCGTTAGAGCATCTGATGGCGCACTTCAAGAGTTTGTTCGCCATGCGAGTAAAACGCCTAAGGTATCAGAGTTTGCACGGTATCAAAGAGATTTTTATACGGCGCTTACAACTGCTTCTACCAGCGTTGCGTTTGAGAAGGTTGAGCAAAAAGATGTCTTTAATGCAGTAGCTCTCAGTGAGGTTAAAGCATGCTATCCAAAAGACTATGCAAAGAAGACAGGGGTTGCACGCGGAGAAGAAGAGGTGCTGGTAAACCTGTTGCCTCAAGCTGCTGACCTAAAACGTGTTGCAGAACTCCCAACAATCGAGTCTGGTGAGATTGACCCTAAACTCAAAAATATCGTGGTACTTCCACGTCATTTGACTAGGGAGACTCTTGAGCAGGAATTACAGGGTCTTATAGAGGTCTCGCGAGAAGGGCTACCGCTTCTTTCCGCTTCTCAGATTGAAACGTATCTTGAGTGTCCCTACAAATGGTTTACGCAACGTCGCATCAAGATTTCCCAGGTAGACACTGAGTTCGCTCCAATGCAGATAGGTACCTTTATCCATCGTGTTTTGGAGCTAACGCACGCAACACTTTTAGCTGAAGCACTTGGTTGTGATGTGGCTGAAGTTGATTCAGTGGTTGAATCTGCACTTTTGCAAGACATTCCTGGCTCTAGGATTACATCTGATAACCTAGATCATGCAAAACAAGTGTTAGACAGCTGTTTTGCTCAGGTGTGGGATGAGCAGTTCAACAACATTAACCGAGCATCTTCAAATGAGCTTATTCCGCATAGCATTCAAGAAAGAAAACAGGTTGAGAATATACGAGAAGATCTCAAGGATCTTCTCGAGTTTGAAGCTTCGCACTTTATTGGCTATCAGCCTAGGTTCTTTGAGCTTCGTTTTGGTAGAGAAGAAAATGTTGTTGAGTATGCAGGAGCTCAATTTACTGGCTCGATTGACCGCGTAGATGTAAACGCTCATGGTCAGGCACTTATTATTGACTATAAACACAAGGCCACAAAAGATTTGAAGGCTTATTCAGCAAAGTTAAGTCTGGATAGTGAGCTTTCAAAAGAGATTCTGCCAAGGCATGTACAGTCTGCAATATATGCTCAGATTATGAGAAAACAGCTCACCAAGTATAAGCTTGAGCCAGTTGCTGCAATTTATCTGGGCACCAAAGAACAAAAAGATAAGCCTTCATTTGCTCTTGCAGGCATGGCAACAGAAGCGGCAACAGAACATATTTGGAACATGCATCCAGAAGATAAAAAGCTCAGGGACCAGGCAGTTATGGTTGTGTCTCAAAACTCAGCAGAGTTTGCAGACTACTTGGACGCTTGGGAGAGTTTAATTGCTCAGAAGGTTCAAGCCATGCTTTCTGGAGATGTCCGAGCTAATCCTTGCGATAAGGATGCATGTAAGTATTGTCCAGTAAAACTGTGCGACAAGAGGAGGTAAGCTACTATGGCTGACACACGTTATACGCCTGGTCAAGAGAAGACCATCAAGACGCTTGATAAGCCTCTTTTTGTTGCAGCTGGTGCTGGTTCAGGAAAAACTTTTACGCTTACACAGAGAATTGTGTGGGCTTTAAAAGAAGGCTCGGGAACTGACGGAAAGCCGTACTTGAGTAGTCTTGATCAGGCATTGATTATTACGTTTACCAATGCCGCAGCTACAGAAATTAAGGAACGCGTTAGGGAAGCTCTAGAAAAAGAAGGCCTACATAGCGCTGCGTTGCAGGTTGATGATGCGTGGATTAGTACTATTCACGGTATGTGCAGCAGAATTTTAAAGATTCATGCACTTGATTTAGGTCTTGATCCTGAGTTTGAAATCATTAACGACATGACCAGAAATCAGCTGGTCAATATATCTATTGAAGAAGTACTCAGAGAGCTTTCTCAAGATGAAAGCTATGCTGAATTCCTCTCTACTTACGCAGGTAAAAGAGATGAGCTTAAGTCCCGTATTGTAACGCTGATCTCGTATGCTCAGTCATCTCCTCTAGGAATAGATGCTATTTTGTTTGTAGGAGACAGTTCTGACCTGGAAGTTCTAAAAGCAGAGCTTGAGAGTCTATGCGGTGTACTTGAAGCGCTCAAGGCCGCAATTGCTGAGAAGAAACCAGATGAAGCAGAGCAACTACAGAGTGTTCAATCTGAGCTTTCAAGTAAATTGCAGCAACACTTGGTTCTCTCGCTCACTGATTTTGACCAGGCGTTTTGGGAGGCTCTGGAAAAAGCTGTCAAGGCCGTTCGTTCCTCAAAAGAAATAAAAGATGCCAAAGATGAAGCTGTATACCAGCTTAAAGTTTGTAGCTCTTTATTCGGACTTATTCAGGACATGTCTGAGGGTCAGTGTCTAAAAGATGTTACGGAGCAGGTCTACAAGCTCTTTAAGCAGAAGAAACGTGCTATTGGCGGTCTTGATAACGATGACCTTTTGCATCTCACGGCAAAGGTGTTTGAAGAGCATCCGGAGATTGCAGCTGTTTACACAGATAAGTTCAAGCTTGTAATGGTTGATGAGTTTCAAGATACAGACCAGCAGCAAGTGCAGATGATTAAGAGTCTCTCGGGTAAAGATGCTCAATATCTCACAACAGTTGGTGATGCGCAGCAGTCAATTTATCGTTTCCGCGGCGCTGATGTTGATGTGTTCTTCAGGCGTCAAGCAGAGGTTCCAGAAGATTTGCAGCCCCGTCTTGTAGATAATTTCCGCAGCCACAACGAAATTTTGCGATTTGTTGCAAAGGTTTGTAGCGCTGAGGGGATGATAGATAACTTTATGGATCTATCCGCTGGGCGAGAAGAACCTACAACTCCGTTCATTGCTCATTCGCCACGCGTGTATTTCGAAGTCACAAATTTTGTGAGGTCAGGAAGATCTAAGCCAGGCGATGATGTTTCCAGAAAACAGCTTGTTGCGTATCAACTTGCGGACAGAATCAACACGCTTATGCAGGATGAGAAGATCCAAGCAAAAGATGTTGCAATTTTGATGAAATCAGTTAAAAAGGCACAGCCCTATATTGAGGCACTTCGTACCTTTGGAATTGAAAGCGTGGTTTCTGGAGCTTCAACGTTTGGTGAGCAGCCTGAGGTTCAGTTGATTGGCAGCCTTTTACAGTCACTCGCAAATATGTATGACTCGTACGCGGGGCTATTTCCTGTACTCTCGAGCGAGATTTTTAGTCTTGATGCGTCTGATCTGCTTTTCCTGGGTACTAATTTTGGAGAAAATGGTCAGAGGATTACCAATAGAGATATTGCAGAGTCAGTGGTAGATGACGTATTTAATTCACCCTTTGAGATAAGTCCAAAGCTCAAAAATGCTTT
>CAJZGX010000047.1:0-9178 GCA_916048235.1 uncultured Atopobium sp. | reverse complement strand
ACTGGAGTTCAGACGTGTGCTCTTCCGATCTCATTCATATATATTCATACTATTATTTTCTGAAATATCTTGATATCCTTCTTCTAATGTTCTATTTTATTGATGAATGAACATTCAAAGAAAAAATTTTGCTCATAAAGGGAGGGCATTTATGAAAAGGAGTAAGGCTTACGTAGATTCACGTCGCGAGGCAATTACTGAGCTGCTAGAAAAAGAGGGACAAGCAAGTGTTTTAGAGCTTGCTGATCACTTTGAGGTCTCTTCTTTGACTATCAGACGTGACCTGGACTTTCTTGAGAAACGCGGCATCCTGACTCGTCAGTATGGCATTGCTACCCTGCTTAATCCTTATGGTCGTCCTTCTGGCTCAAGGCAGATTCGCTCTAACAAAGCAATTGCCCGCGAGGCCGCTCGCTACGTTGAAGATGGCGATTGCATCTTCATCAACACCAGCTCTGTTGCTCTTGGGATGCTTGAGTGGATTGATGCTCACGACGTAACTGTTGTTACAAACAACGGCAAGGCACTGTTGCTTGAGGACATCCACGATCTTTCTATCATCCTTACTGGTGGTGACATCCGCCCTCCACGCGCTTCCATGACTGGTGATACCGCTCTTGAGTGCATCCAGCACATTACTGCTGCTAAATGCTTCTTGGGCTGCACGGGTTTCTCGGGAGAATTTGGTCTTACTTCTGCAACATCCCCTGAGCCAGCAATTAACGCTCAGATGCTCAAGCGCTCTAGAAAGCACTATGTTGTCGCAGATTCTTCTAAGCTGGGCACTACTTCTAACTTCCAGTTTGGTTCTGCGGAAGACATTGATCTGCTCATTACTGATACAGGTGCAACTGACGAGCAAATCAGTGAGCTCAAAGCCGCAGGACTTAAGGATGTTGTCTGCGTCACTCCTTCTATTCTTCCTGCTAAGTAAGACTTGCGCTTCATCATTTATTAAGCGAACACAGAAGGCGACCTTTTACAGGTCGCCTTCTTACATTGCAAAATTTTTACGTACAATTGTGTTTAATCGCATCCAGCTACACGCACCCACCGAAGTTCCACAGGACCATCTGTCGAGCAGCTTGCTGGCCAAACAACGATTAGCTTTCCAAAGCCTCAAATGACTTAAAGCCTTCGCCGATTGCCTCGTGGACCTCTGAAACAAATACCAGTGCATCGGGGTCAATCTCAGAAACGATAACTTTCAGCTGAACAACCTCCGTACGACCAAGAACGCACATCAAAACAGGCTTGTGCGCACCACTCCACAGTCCGCGCGCCTGAAGCTCCGTACAGCCACGATTAAGGTTATAAAGAATCTCGTGAGCGATGGCATCGTGCTCAGAGGAAATAATGTAAACACAGCGCTCAGATCTTGGTCCGTCGATGACAAAGTCAATCATTTTTCCTGTGACAAAGATTGCCAAGGTAGAATACAGACCGTTTTCTAGCGAGAAGACCGGAATAGCCGCAATAATAATGAGAATGTCTACAATAATGATTGCAGTACCGGATGGAATAGAAAAACGCTTGGAAACCGCCTGAGCAATGATGTCTGTACCACCGGTATTTCCACCCGCTCTAAATACAAGGCCAAGACCAAAACCGCAGATAATACTGCCCCACAAAGCAGCAAGCATAAGATCATTGGCGCCAAGAGCTGGTAAAAAAGGTGCAAATAAATCGACAAAAATGCTGGAAATTAAGAAGCCTACAACACTCTTGAGCAAGTATTTTTTGTTGCCGCTTTTTGCAACAAAAGCCATCAAAATGATATTCATAGCGATTGTTTGCATACCAACTGGCAAATCAAAACCAAAAGGCAATGCAACAGCTCTAATAATCGTTGCAAAACCAGTAATACCACCAGCCGCAAGTCCGTTAGGAACTTCAAATACATCAAGGCCAACTGCAAAAATTGCACAGCCAAGGACGATAAAGAACGAATCTTTAAAGCTCTTTTGCCAAGTAGATTTTTGCACACTAATCCTTTCCGCCAACAACCCAGCGATGGTACGCAATGATGAACTGATCAAGATCGCCGTCTGAAAGAACGGACTCTACGTTTCCTGTTTCTGCACCTGTTCTTAAGTCCTTAATGAGCTGATAAGGATAAAGAACATAACTCCTAATTTGATTGCCAAACGAGATTTCTCTCTTTGGACCGCGAAGCTCATCCAGCTCAGCTTCGCGTTTCTCCTTTTCAATCTCATACAAACGACTGCGCAAGATATTCATTGCTGCAGCTTTGTTCTGAAGCTGGCTGCGTTCGTTTTGGCAGGTTACTACCGTTCCTGTTGGAATATGTGTAATACGAACTGCCGAGTCTGTAGTGTTAACTCCCTGACCTCCTGGACCAGATGCATGATAGACATCAATACGCAGGTCATTGGGGTCAATAGCAACTTCAATATCTTCAGGAAGAACGGGTAAAACTTCTACACCAGCAAATGACGTCTGTCTGCGTTTCTTATCGTCAGTAGGAGAAATTCTTACCAGACGATGCACGCCCTGTTCTGCACGAAGCATGCCATAAGCATTTTTGCCACTTACCGTAAAGGTTGCGCGGTCAAGACCAATAACCTCTGCAACAGGAGCGTCGTTGATATCAACTTTCCAACCACGACGATCGCAATATTTGAGATACATGCGAAAAAGCATCTCGCACCAGTCTTGAGACTCAAGACCACCCTGACCAGGCTTAATAGTAACAATTGCATCACCATGATCAAGTTCATCAGTAAACCAGCTTGAAAGCTCAAGCTCCGACAAGTCTTTTTCAAGAGATGCCGCAAGCGCTTGAGATTCGTCGAGTGATGCTTGGTCTCCAAGCTCTGTTCCAAGCTCAAAAGCGGCCTCAGCATCACCGAGTTTCTCTTTAGCTCTATCAATGCCAGCAACATCATCGCGAAGTGATGCTAGTTGAGTCATTATTTTTTGCGCAGCTTCAGCGTCATCCCAAAAATTGGGACGAGCACTTTCTGCCTCAAGTTCTGAAATTTGCTGACGCTTCTCAATGAGGTGAAGATATCCTTCTACCTCAGAGAGACGCTCCGCTAAAGCTTGGAGCGAAACAACCTCTGTATCAGCCATTCTTACCTATTTCGGCCGTGGCAGTTCTTAAACTTTTTGCCACTTCCACATGGGCAAGGGTCATTACGACCAACGTTGACGTAAGGATTTGGATCGTCAGACTTACGGTAGGTTGATACAGAAGACTGGCTGGCGCCGGTTCCCTGTGGACTCTTTCCAATAGCTGCGGCATTCTTAAGCATGCTCTTGCCTTGCTTAAGTGCCTTTTGATCGCCGTCAGTCTCTTCTCCACCAGAATAGTGAGCATTCTGGAAGGCCTCTGCCTCAGTATTCTGACGTGGACGATTAACCAACTCAAGGCGAAGAATAGTACGGAGGAAGTCCTCATACATGGTGTTTACCAGCAGCGTGAATGCCTCGTATGCCTCGGTCTTATACTCAACCAGAGGATCGCGCTGACCAAAACCACGAAGACCAATACCGGTCTTTAGGTAATCCATCTCCTGGAGGTATGCCATCCAACGAGTATCAATGACGCGAAGCATTACCTGAGCAGCAAGCTCACGCATAACTTCTTCGCCAAGCTTCTGGGTCTTCTCGTCAAAAGTCTTTTGGACAAATGCGGCGACATCCTCTTCAAGCTGCTCAAACTTGGTGTCCTCGGTAAACTCTGGAAGATCAGTCTTACCAGTAAGTTCAGTGAGCCACTTCTCAAGACCCTCAAGATCCCACTCGTCAGCATCTCCGTAACAGAACTCCTCGCAAATGCGCTGAGTAGTAGAAGCAGTGACTGTCTCGATGAGCTCCATAAGATCCTTGCCGTCAAGAATCTTGTTTCTCTCTGCGTAAATGACCTGACGCTGCTTGTTCATAACATCGTCGTAATCAAGGACGTTCTTACGCATTGCAAAGTTGACTTCCTCAACCTTGCGCTGGGCGCCCTCGACAAGCTTGGTAACAATCTTTGCCTTAATTGGCATATCGTCAGGAAGCTCATAGCGCTGCATCATTGCTGCAACGCCATCCATGCGATCTCCACCAAAGCGGCGCATCAAATCATCTTCAAGAGAAAGGTAGAACTGGGTCTGACCAGGGTCTCCCTGACGACCAGAACGACCACGAAGCTGATTGTCAATACGACGACTCTCATGACGCTCGGTACCAATAACGCACAAACCACCCGCAGCAGTTACTGCCTCACGCTCAGTAGCGCAGATTTCCTTTGCTTCTTTGCGTGCAGCTTTTTTCTGCTCCTGAGTTGCCTCAGCTGGCTCAATTCCCTGGTTACGAAGGATATCTTCAGCCATGACATCTGGGTTGCCACCCAAAAGAATATCGGTACCACGACCTGCCATGTTGGTTGCAATAGTAACTGCACCCTCACGACCAGCCTGAGCAATAATCTGTGCCTCACGCTCATGGAACTTAGCGTTCAGAACGTTATGTTTAATGCCGCGTTTAGACAGAATACGAGAAATACGCTCGGAGTTGTCAATGGAAACGGTACCAACAAGTACTGGCTGACCATTCTGATGACGCTCTTCAACGTCTCTTACGACAGCTTCAAACTTAGCGTCAATAGTACGATAGACCAGGTCATCGAGGTCTTCACGCTTAACCGGACGGTTAGGTGGAATAACCTGAACAGGAACGTGATAAACCTCACGGAACTCTGCGTCCTCGGTCATTGCAGTACCGGTCATACCGGAGAGCTTGTCGTACATGAGGAAGTAGTTCTGGAGGGTGATAGTTGCCAGAGTCTGGTTTTCTTCACGTACCTGAACGTTCTCTTTTGCCTCAATTGCCTGGTGAAGACCCTCAGAATAACGACGGCCTTCCATGATACGACCAGTAAACTCATCAACAATCTTAACTTCGCCATCAATAACAACGTACTGCTGGTCACGATGGAACATGTACTCAGCCTTCAGCGCCTGCTGAAGGTGATTGACTAGCTGGCCAGTCTCATCGTTGTAGATATCGTCAATATTGAGAGCGCGCTCGACCTTCTCGAGACCAATCTCTGTTGTTGCAATGGTGTGCTTTGCCTCATCCATCTCAAAGTCAACATCTGGAGTTAATCCACGAACTGCCTTTGCAAAATCCTTATAGGTACCTGCGGATTTAGTGCCAGCACCAGAAATAATCAGAGGAGTACGAGCCTCATCGATAAGGATGGAGTCAACCTCGTCGACGATGGCGTAGTGGTGTCCACGCTGAACACGCATCTCTGGGCGAGTGACCATGTTGTCGCGCAGGTAGTCAAAGCCAAACTCTGAGTTTGTACCGTAGGTAATATCTGCCTCATATGCAGGCTTTTTAAGGCTCAGTCGCATGCCGTTCTGCAGAAGTCCAACACTGATGCCCAAGAACTTGTAGATGGTGCCCATCCACTCACTGTCTCGTTTAGCCAGGTAGTCATTGACCGTAACAATGTGAACGCCTTCGCCGCTCAGCGCGTTAAGGTAACCAGCAAGAGTGGAGACAAGCGTCTTACCTTCACCGGTCTTCATCTCTGCGATAGTGCCCTTATGCAGCGCGATACCACCGATGAGCTGGACATCAAAGTGACGCTGACCAATAGTTCTTACTGACGCCTCACGTACCGTTGCAAAAGCCTCTGGGAGAAGATCGTCTAGACTTTCTCCTTCAGCATAGCGAGCCTTGAACTTCTCGGTCTGAGCCTGAAGCTCTTCATCGCTCATTTCCTGCATTGTTGGCTCAAGCGCATTGATCTTCTCGACAATACGCTGATATGCTTTGAGGTCCTTGTCAGCGCCAAAGGACAGAATCTTAGAGAGGAAATTAGGCATAGCTTTTTCCTTGACGTCGGGCATCTATCTTCGGTTGATAGACACAGTATTCAACTTATATATCATACCCCGTCTAACTGCTTGAATCACACTACATGGCATCGTAAAATCCCAATTTCGTTATTTCTCCACCACTAGTTTCTATTGATTCTTTTCCCTTTTCTGCACCTGCAATCATCCTGAGCTGTTTAGACGGCATTTTTCTACGCTTCATAACGTATTTCTGCACGTACAAATCGTAGTAATGCTGCGCATCCTGCGCCCGACCACATTTTCTCAATGCCTGAATGAGCGCCATAAGTGTGTCCTCTCGCATATCATCAACAAGGTAGGCGAGCTCTGCAAAATGCACCGCAAGCGTATAGTGGGTAATTCTCAAAGCAGCCACCGAAGCCGTTACCATGGTATCTATGTATTGATCTCTCAGGGCAACTCGAATGGGATCTGCAAACCTAAAGCATTCATCCTCAGGAAGATACAAATCCCCTTGGTACAGCTCTTCCGCCTGCTTAGCCAGATGCACTATGTCTTCATCGCTGTTCGATGACGCCACACTCTTTGCTAATCGCGTGAAAATATCAATATCTACGGTCACCTGCTGGGGATTAAAACCAAGCGTCTTTTCAATCCGAGATGCTTCCAAAGGCTCACAATCTGTCTGAATCTCCTGGACCTCTTTGCGAATAACTCGAGTTGCTTGATACAGACGCTCTTGCCAATGTGCCTGATCAGCCTCCGGCCAAATCTGCTGCGCAATCTGCGACCTAAAGCTCATGTGATTGTGAGCAAGCGCTAAATACACAAGCAGCGCCTTTGCCGATCGATAGGCAATTTTTCTGCCAGCAATCTCCTCTCCTTGAACCGACAAACTAAATCTGCCGAGAAGAGCAAGGTAAACTCCTGGGTGAGCGTTATTTACCTTCTCTACGTGCAGGCTCTTCAGAGCGGAGTCTTCAGTCCAAGAATCCCCCGCTCCTTGCCGAAATACTCTCCATTTTGTTATGTCTCGTTTTCCCTCATTTGAACGTAGGTAATGGAGCCATTCTTCTGGCATTTCTCGTTCTAAGCACTGCTGAAATTCAGAGTCATCAGACAGAAGCGCTCTCACAAGCCACATAGCATTTTCAGGAACTCCATACTCAACCGCATCCAGCCAAACGGGAGCATGCCTGTTTACACTCTTAAAGAGAGCTTTATATATTGTTCTACATGCAGCTTTTAGCGATGGATGGGTAATTGCCTCAAGGCTCTTCTCCGTAGGTTTAACGCCTAAGAAAAATCCCGCAATATCTTCAATAATCTTTCCGACTTGCACCACATATAGTGAATCCCATTCCCTACTCAGCAGCACCGCTCTTCTCGCCTGGAGCTGCGCTTTGGGATATGCTCTGCTTCTGAGGCTGAGAAGAGCTCCAATAAGAAGCGCGGGCACTTGAATCATACGATTACCCTGCAGTTCGGCTTGGCTGATGAGCTGCTCGGTATCGTATAAGTCTCCCACAGAAGAGCTTTTTTCAAAAAGGTAGCGAACGCATTTAAGTAGTCCTACAGACCCCTTTACTCCTCCGGCCTCACCTTCTTGTAAAAAGGAGAGCGAGCCTGAGGTGCGTGCATCAAATTCTTTTTGATATACACCAAGCAATGCGTAAAGCAATTCCACGTCAACAGCTTGAATTGACGAGGTTATTGATGCAGCTTTCTCATACTGCTGCTCAAGAAGCAGCAGCTGAAGGGCATACTTAAAATTTCCTTGCAAAGCTAAATCAATTGCGCGTTTATGTAGAGCAATTTTCTTCTCTAACGGACCCAGCTCAAGGTCTTCCTTCAAAGGTGGCAGAGGCTTTTGCAAAATCAACTTCAGTAAACTCATATATGCCGTTTGCTTAAGAAATCCGTTAAATGAAGTGAGATTCTTGAATGCCCTATCAGCATCTTTAGTATTCATCGGCCCCTTAGCACTAGACAGCGAATCCACCATTCCCTTAGCAGCTTTTTTACTTGAGTTATCGAGCGTACAGTCAGAATGCGTGGCAGTAAGTGCGTTATCTACCAGCTCAATATATCCAGCATCTGCAAATTCCGTTGCATGAGAAAGAACGATTTCCCAGATAATCTCTTCTCTAACCAGTGAGCTCACAAACGCAGCCTTAGAGAAATCTTCTCTATCGATGAGCAGGGCTATGGTTTTCAGAACAAGCTTTTCATGCTTACTCGCTAGAGCCACAAGCTCCTGTTTATTAAAGTTCAAGACATCAAATCTTGTAGCATGAATACACGAGAAACGCCTAGTTTCTACATGCACGCCAAAGAAAGGTGCATCTTGCTCTATCTTGGCCAAATACTCAAGATCAACTTGTCCGCATATACGGCTCAAATCATCAAATGAGCCAACACCGAGCAACATCATGCCCAGCCTGAGCCTAAGTTCCTCAATGCCTAGCGAGCTTCTGAGCATATACGATGCAACGCAAGCAAGGCTAGTTAGATACGTAATTGGAACATCCGCATCTCCATGCTCGCAAAATGTAACTGGCAAAGAATAAACAAGCGTTGGAATACCGCGCGTCAATCTCATATTAGTCAAAATTGATTGTTCAGAATTATCTATTCCAGGCATAAACGTGAGCAGCTCATTCTTTCCCAAAACATATACGCTAGGGACTTCGTCGATTAACTGACGAGCTTCAGGAGATAAAGAAATCGCAACAAGACAGCCAGCCATGCGAAGACGCGCAATTGATTTAACCTGGCGAGCAACAAAATACTCGTCAGACGGAGGAAAATCATCAATAAGAACTAACCTTTTAACCGCCTTTGATTTCTTGGCATTGCAGATAGAAGTACTTTTCTTAGTAAGAATCTGAGTTGCCTCTTTAGCCGACAGACTAGAAAGAGAGATTTCGTACACAGTCCATCCGTGTGACTGCGCATAATCCGCCAACTCACGCAAAAACATAGTCTTGCCCATGCAGGGCTCTGCACAAAGCGCGAGCGGCCTATTGGTCTTTTCCATTGTTCTGAGGAAGTGCTGAGGTGGTACTACCCTGCTATAGTCACCCATCACATGGCGAGAAGACCCACCGAGCAGCGACTCTGTTCCAGCAGTTTCTCTGTTTTCTGACTCCATAAAACCTCTCCTTACTGTTCAAACACTCAAGCGCTACGTGCGCTCTAACATTTCTCGTCTCAAAATTTGGTGTGGGATAAATAATCAAGCCAAATTTGTCAGAAAGTGAGAAGGTTTAGGTGAACGGTAGGTGAAATATGGTCAGATTCATGACAGATTAGTAACAAAATATACACAGAAATGCACAAATGTTAAAATAAGA
>CAJZGX010000046.1:0-9262 GCA_916048235.1 uncultured Atopobium sp. | reverse complement strand
TTCAATTCTTGAAATAGAAGTTGCTGGAGACAATAGTTTCAATCGCAATCGTAACTCTAGAATGATGTCTGCTCCACTTTTAAGTAGGATCACTGCCACCGCCTCTATTGAAGCGATAACTTCTGATGAAACTTACGATATTCCATCAGATATCTATGAAAGGTTTCCTCAAGCTTTTTTATTAAAAGTAGAAGATGATTCTATGAATCGTGTATTGCCTAATGGTTGCTATGCACTTATTAATCCCTGTCAGGAAGCTTCTAAGTCTATGAAGGCATATGCGGTGTGCGTGAATGGCTTTGATGCAACTGTTAAGCGTGTGAAGCCATTATCCAATGGATGCGAGCTTATCCCAGACAGCATTGATCCTACTTATAGACCACAGATATTTGACTTCAACGAGATTGACACACAGCCCGTCTCGATTATTGGTGAGGTTGTGTGGTATTTAGTGCCTTTTGGTTTTGAAATTTAGAGGGAGGGAAGATGTCACCCGAAGCAGAAGAATTACTGAAAGAGCTTATTAACAAGAAAAATGATGAGGGGTATGTGTCCGAAATTAACCCAAGGACTCTCTCTTTTCAAGAGCTAGAAGAAAGCAAGATGTTTTCAAAAATACAGCTATACAATGATGGCGGTGGATATATAAGACTGTCTAGCAAAGCTCTAAACTACTTTTCTAACAAAGAAGCAGCATCCAAGGAAAAGCAGCAAGAAAAACAAGAAGATATGGTATCAAAACGCCAGGCATGGATAATGAGCATCATATCCGGAATTATTGTTGGCTTCGTTGTTACTTTAATCAATCAGCTCTTTAAGTAATGCTAGTGAAGAAGTCAAGTTGTAAACAAAAAACCAATTAAAGCTCCTAGCTGAATAGTAATAATTTGGAGATATATTTTGCACTTTGCAATGTTTTTAGAGTCAAGGTTATCCATAGCATTTCCTTTCTTGTTGTTAAGACAAGAGTAGGTATTAGGTAACGTAAGTAAGGAGAAAGTATGAACGCAAGAAAGATCACTGTAGCAGTCGCAGGAGCAGCTTTGGCTCTTACTTTAGGAGCTTGCTCTGGGCAGCCACAACAAAACTCACAAAGCACCACACAGCCACAGACTAAGCAGGAACAGCAAGCACCAGCAAAGAAAGACTTTGACGGTTCAAAACAAGCTGAAGTCGGAGAAGGCTCTGTCATGCTTGCTACTGCAGCCGGTACTACAGAGAATGGCAATGTGCCAAAGCTGACCATTCAAAAAGATACTCAGCTGACGCAGATTGAGGTGGACACAAAAGACCTCGACCGTTCCGCTGTAACACACATTTATGTTGACGGAATTGAAAATACAAAAGGTAACTATGGAGACTCACAGAACGCCATTAGCCTTTCAGGTAATGCGCTGAAAGCTGGCGACCATACTGTTGAGGTAGTCCAGTTTAAGGGTGATGACGTATCTGGCGAGGTAGTCTTCTACCGCAAGTTAAGCTATCAGATTGCTAATTAAGCAATAAAAAAGCTCCCTCACATCCGTCAAGACGCTAAGGGAGCAACTTCCACATACTCAATAGGAAGGTGAATACATTATGCCACGTAAACATTCCTCATGGGGGTTCAAACCAGTCAATGGTTCCTGGAAAAATTAGAATCCGTTACATGGCTGACACAGGAGACGGTGGAGGGTTCACAAGACATTCTGAGACCGTCTATAGCATGCACAAAGAGGCTGATGAAATATTAGTGTTACGTGCGCTTTAAGGCAGAAGACATCAAGGCAGAATTCGACAAAATGACCATGGGACAAAAATGGGACAAAGAGCGTGTTGTTGAGTTTTGATATTTCGCTTTACAGAGGTCTGTGCAATGTTAGGATTATTGGCAATGATACGTCTCGCTGACATTCTACGGAACCGAGACCAAAAAGCGGCTGCCATCGTGTAACCGCTTTTTTCATAAGAAGAAGCTATGAAAAAGCCTTTTCTTTCTATTGATCGGCAAATAGAACTCTCAAATTCAAGAGGTGTTATAACAGATAAAAAGTTAGATAACTCCTATTCTGTTCTCTTTCAGAAACTTGTATACTACTTGTCTTGTACCTAACGTATGCATGACTAATTTCTAACTCACTTCGGAGGACCTATGTCATTTGAGACAGGAGTTTTTCCGGTTTTAGTTTCTGAGGGCGCAGCTGCAGAGTCACTATCTCCCCAGGTCAGGGGAGGGCTCAATGCATCGTCTGCTACGCCCCTTCATGTTCAGCTGTCGGATTTGATGCGCGTCAAAATTCTGTCAGAAGACTGGAAGACGGGAACGTATATTCCGTCTGAGGCAGAATTTATGGCGCAGTATGGCGTTAGTAGGGGCACTATCAGAAAAGCCATTCAGTCCCTGGTCAAAGAGGGTTTGCTGCTCACTCAAAAGGGCCGAGCAACACAGGTTATCTCTAACACTGTTCGCCATGCAGCAGGAAATACCGTGCTCTCGTTTGCCGCAGCGCTCAGAGATGGTGGCTTTGAATATCGAACTGAAGTCCTGTTTAAGCAGGTAGTTCCTGCAGATCAAGCCGTTGCTGAGCACCTGGAGATTCCCATTGGCTCTGATGTGCTCTTTTTGCGTCGTGTCAGGAGCGTCTCGGATAGACCTGTGGTGTGCCAGGAGTCATGGTCTAACCTGCTTGTTTGTCCACAGCTTGAAGAAGCAGACTTTGAGAATGAGTCACTCTTTGACGCAGTTGAAAGAACTTCTCAAAAAGAGATTGCGCGCTCTCGCATGCGCTATCAGTCGCAAATTGCAGGCAAAGATCATGCCGACTACCTGCAGTGTTCCCCAAACGAGGCCTTGCTTGTACTTGAGCAGGTAATTGAGCTGTCCGATGGCAATTGCATTGAGTGGAGTCAGACTTGGCTTGCCCCACATCAGAGTGTTGTTGGTGTATCTGAGCAGGTAGATGGCTCTATTGGTCCTCTGGATATCTCTTCTGTTCGTCAGTCAGAGCACGTGGGCACATCGCTGACCTCTGCAGAAATAGATCCTGATCAGCGCAAACAGCTTGAGCTTGATTTGTGCCACGAGGCGCTGGTAGTGCGTCGAGGCATTATCGAGTTGGCTCATCGTTACAGGTCAACGCCATTTCACATCGGCGGCGCGTGTTCTGTGGCAGACATTGTTTCTGTGCTTTTGAGCAAGGTTATGCAGGTGGGCCACAGGGATTGTGAATGGAAACTCAGAGACCGATTGATTCTCTCTAAGGCTCACACGTCGCTGGCACTATTCCCAGCTCTTTTACGTGCAGGAATGATCTCTCAAGAGGATATTGACCGCGGAGTCTTTGGACCCGATGCCGTCCTCTTTAAGCATCCTCTGCGAGATCCTCAGCGTGGCTTTGAAATCTCCGGTGGCAGCCTTGGTATGGGCTTGGGCTACGCCGCTGGCCTGGGGTTAAGCCTTCGCAGAAAAGATCTTCCTTCTCGCGTTTTTTGTATTTTGGGCGACGGCGAGTGTGACGAGGGTTCCATTTGGGAGAGCGCGGCGTTTATCGGCCACAACCAGCTTTCTAACGTGACGGTCATTGTTGACCAGAATCGCATGCAACTGGACGGCCCTTGCGCATCCATTTTGGACACCGGCTCAATCGCAAGAAAGTTTGATGCGTTTGGTTTTGAGTCTGCCGAGGTAGATGGACATGATGTGCTTGCACTGTACGACGCATTAAAGCAGCAAACTTCCAGGCCTCGCGCGATTATTGCGCACACTATCAAGGGTAAGGGACTCTCATTTGCCGAGAATAACGTCTCGTTCCACGACGCGTGCGTGACGGACGACCTCTATGAACAGGCATTGTCTGATCTGAAAGTTGCAGAGGAGGCATGCTCATGCTAGGCACATCTTTGCAGCCAGCGTGTATTTCGGCTGAAGAGTCGCAGATGCTTGCGGGTATGAATACAAAAGAGGTATTTGGTTGGGTAATGGGCAAGCTCGCTGAAGATGACGAGCTGCTAACTGTTGCCGTTGCCGACTACGGACGTCGTTTGAACCTGGATCGCTTCCGTGAGCTTAGACCAGACGGCTACATCCAGTGTGGAATTGCAGAGCAGAATCTTATCGAAGTGGCGTCTGCCTGCGCAAATGAAGGCTTTCACGTTTTTGCCCCGTGCTATGCCACGTTTGTGACCTCACGAACGCTCGACCAGATTCGAGTCAACCTTGGCATGATGAAGTCGCCCGTGGTGCTTGTAGGTGTTGCCGCTGGCTGCGAATCCGCAGCAACAGGACCCTCTCACATGGCTGTGGAGGACATTGCGATTACCAGGACCATCCCGGAGCTTTCCGTATTCAGTCCAGTCGACAACGCCCAGCTTGCGGTAACACTCATGGAGCTTGCAAAGAATCCACGACCAGCTTACGTGCGTATGACCTCGTGTGATGGCGTCAATCTGCATCCAGATGGTTACGTTTTTGATGCCTCAGGTGTCGAGAAACTCTTTGAGTCGTCACGCGCGGCGGATACGGCAAGCGTAGACGGCGTGGCGGTCACCGAAGTTGCAGCTACCGAAGCCACAGCCGTCGGAACCGTATCCATCTCTCTTCCGAAGCGCATAACCGTTCTTGCGACAGGTGCGATAACCAGCCGAGTTGTCGATGCAGCACAGAGAGTTACAGAGCAGATTACCGTTCCCGTCCGGGCAAACATCGAGGTCTACGGAGTATCGATCCTCAAGCCGCTTGACGCCTCTCTGACGAAAATCTGTCAGAATTCTGACGTAATTATTACCGTTGAGGAACACAGCGTTTTGGGTGGGTTTGGCAGCGCAGTTGTCGAGCACCTCAGCGCTTCAGGTGCATGCCCGCAGGTAATTCGTGTAGGTATGCCCGATAAATACCTTGAGGCGGACGTTCATCACAACATTCTTGCGCGTGCAGGACTATCGGTTGAGAGTCTACAAGAGGTTTTTCTCGCCAACTGTTAATAAGGCTTAAAAACAAAAACCCAAGGGAGCACGCGCTGCCTTGGGATTTGCGTTCTATGGTGCCCCCAACGGGAATCGAACCCGTATTGCCGCCTTGAAAGGGCGATGTCCTAACCGTTAGACGATGGGGACGCGAAGAAAAAGTATAGCAAAGATGCTGCAGATTTCTAGGGCTAAACGGCGCGATTTTGGGCTTTCATCTATTCTTCGTTTTCCCACCAGTCTAGTCCGGCCTTAAACGCGTAGTCGCGAGCGCTCTGAGTCACGCCGGGCACCGACTCAGCCCACGAAATAAATTCCGGCACGTCAGCGATAATCGCCTCAGCTTCGTGAACTGCGATAACGTTTTCGGCAAACGTGTCAGGTGTGAAATTGATCCTGCACGGAATGTAGAGATCAACAAAAGATGGCCTGAGCAGCGCATATGCTGCTCCCTCGCCGAGGTTGACAAAGCCTTTGAGCGCGCGTTTTGCCGCGGGCATGCGATTCAACTTGAAGAACAGCAGCGTAAACGCCAGACGCATCCAGGCATTTGACTGATACCCACAACTCTCGTCAAGCTTGTGGAGCCCTTCCTCATCTTCCAGGCGAGCAAGAACATATGCCAAGGTAAAACGTGCACCCAGCAAATCCGGTGGCGAGAAGAACAAGAGGTCTTCACAGGCCTTTTTGGAGAGCTTGAAGCAGGCACAATCGGTTGCCACCTGGGCAACCTGTGCGTAGAGGCGCAAAAGTGGTCGAGCTTCAGCGCAGGTCCAAGTGTCGCCGTGATTTTGCTTTGCTTGCTCTAGTTTTGGCCTAAATATGGGGTCAAATTCTTTTTGCAGGTCAAGTAGGTCATTGAGAATCGCTGCAGGATGATTGTTGGAGATCTGCGCAAGAATTCGCTGTGCTTCAAGGTTGATGCTTGTGTTGGCAAGAGCTTGGTCTTCAGTAATATTTGTCATCTGATTATGCAAAAGGTTAAGCAGATCCATCCGACTTGAAAAGAAGTCAGCATCGGAATCAATTTCTTTAGTAATTCCAGCCTGATACTTGCCAATGGCATTGACGTATTGAGCAAAAGCCTTTTCTTCTTCGTCAGCAATGAAGTCTTCAGGCGAAGCTTCTACCGCAAGCTTCAACTCATAGAGAGCCGCTTCAGAGACGATATTCTTCTCTTGTGCACATTTGGCTACCAGGCGATCTACCTGCTCGCTGACCATATCGTTGGCGGAATGCTTTATCACTCTGCATCACCACCTGGATGTGGATTATTTGGCCCGTCGATATGCGGTCCGCTTGGTCGCGGGCCAGCGGGACCTCCGGGGAAGCCGGGGCCGACCGGGCCGCCAGGAAAGTCGGGGCCAGCTGGGCCTCCGGGGAAGCTGGGGCCGATCGGGCCGCCAGGAGCGGCGCCTGGACCATCGGGGAAGTCGAATCCACCAGGGAACGAATCGGCTGAAGCGAACAAGGCGTTTGCCTGTATCTGCAGCTCTTTTTCTGCAAGTTCAACGGTCTTTGGGTCTCTCGCCCTAATTTGATCTGCAAGCCAACGACCAAGAACACCGCGTCCTATCAGGTCATTTCCTTCTTGCAGCAACACAGTTGCTTCTGCAATGGCAATGATGAGCTCGTCCTCGGAGTAGGGAAGCACGTTGAGACGAGAGAATTCTCCCTCGGGCAAATCTTTCTGCACAAAGCAGCAAAGCGTTGCCTCAGGATAGCGCTCAATCAGCAGGTCAAGGTAGTGCTCAGCCTCAACCAACTCACGCTTCTTGAAGTGTATGGCCAAGCGAGCCAGCAAAATCCACGGGTCATCTGCCCCGCGAGGTGGATCTAGCTTGCGGTACTGATCCATGAGGTTGTCGAGGGCGTCTTCGTCCTCGAGTTTTGCGTATGCGAGTGCAAGCGTAAAACGAGCGTCGGCTGCGTCGGCAGCGTCAAGCTCCAGGAGTTTCTCGCCATATGCGATGGCGTCTTTGTTGCGGCCGCAGATAAGCGCGCGAGAAGAAAGCGTTGCTAGCCAGCGTTTATAGGGGTTGATGGCCAGACGCTGGGCAAGTTCTGCCTGCTCGGCGGGAAGCCCCTGCGAGGACTCTTGCGCCTTCTGGTAGCACACGGCCTCAACCTGGGGGAGCTTCTCCACAAGGAACTGGTAGTAGGCGTCAAAAAGCCTGCTATTTGAGGCGTGGAGCATGCGCTGGGCATCAAAACAGTTGGGGTCCAGCTGAATTGCCTGGTTAAGGAGGCGTTTTCCCTGGTCGATAAGGGCCTGCGCCTGAGATTCTTCGACAAACGGCAGGCGATAATCAACAATCTCGGCCGCTTGCGCAACTAGATTGAACGCGCGGTCTTCGTCGGTTTGAGGGAGGGAATTGCGGTCGTTGGAGAATCGCCAGTTGAAGTCCTTCATCAGCGTAGCAATGCTGTCCTCGTCGCCGACTTGCGTGCGAGCAAAGCGGAGGATAAGCCGCTGGTAGTCTTCTTTTACCGGGTCAAACGCCACAGGATTCCTTTCTCTCTTACGTAATGATATCGCAGGTTATTGAGGTGTGTGGCGCAACTCCGCGAGCGTCGTAAGAAGATTGTGAACGGCAGACGGAAACGTTTGGAGTTGACGGGCTTCTCGCCAGAAGGGCGTCAAATTCTTGTCAGATGCGTGCATAAATTTTGAACGATATTGCATAAAATGACACTTTCATTTTGGTACAGGTGTCCGAAATGAGCTAAAATAGAAATGTTGAAAAGAAGTAATTGCGAAGAATGGCTTCGCTAGCCGCTTAGGGAAGCGGCACATAGTTAAGGAGAGGTTTTATGGGACGTTTTACAAATCCACGCGATCTGTATTTTGGCGAGGGCGCTCGTCACGAGGTTAAGAACCTCAAGGGTAAGAGGGCAGTTATCGTTTCTGGCGGCAGCTCCATGCGCCGCGGCGGCTTCCTTGATGACATCGAGAATGACCTCAAGTCCGCAGGTTTTGAGGTTGCTCACATTGAGGGCGTCGAGTCCGATCCTTCCGTCGAGACCGTTATGAGCGGCGCTGCTAAGATGAGCGAGTTCCAGCCAGACTGGATCATTGCTATCGGCGGCGGCTCCCCAATCGACGCAGCTAAGGCTATGTGGATCAAGTACGAGTACCCAGAGACCACTTTTGAGGACATGTGCAAGGTCTTTGGTCTTCCTGAGCTCCGCACCAAGGCTCACTTCTGCGCAATTTCTTCTACTTCCGGTACTGCAACTGAGGTAACCGCATTCTCCATCATTACCGATTACCAGAAGGGTGTTAAGTACCCAATCGCTGACTTCCAGATTACCCCTGACGTCGCAATTGTTGACCCTGAGCTCACTTACGGCATGCCTGTTAAGCTTGTTGCTCACACTGGTATGGACGCACTGACTCACGCTATCGAGGCATACGTTTCTACCGTTGCTTCTATGTACACCGACGGCGACGCTCTGCACGCAATCCGCGAGATTGTCGAGTGGCTGCCAAAGTCCTACGCAGGCGACAAAGAGGGACGTCAGCACATGCACGATGCACAGTGCCTCGCTGGTATCGCATTCTCCTCTGGCCTTCTGGGCATCGTACACTCCATGGCTCACAAGACCGGCGCTGCATTCTCCGGTGGACACATCATCCACGGTTGCGCAAACGCTATGTACCTGGGCAAAGTCATCCAGTTCAACGCTCGCGACGAGCGCGCAAAGACTCGCTATGCGTTCATTGCTAAGGAGATCCTGCACCTTGAGGGCAACACTGAGGACGAGCTGGTAGAGGCACTTGTTCAGAAGATTCGCGACATCAACGACGCTCTTAACATCCCACAGGGCATCAAGAACTACGGTGAGGGCGGAACCAAGTCCGAGACCTCCATCATCGATGAGAAGGAGTTCTTCGAGAAGGCTCCAGAGGTTGCTCGCCTTGCTATCGAGGATGCTTGCACCCTCTCCAACCCACGCAAGCCTACCCAGGAGGAGATGGAGCAGCTGCTTAAGTGCGTCTACTTCGACCTTCCTGTCGAGTTCTAAGATCTAGCTTAGACACTTAGCTTCGCTAAAAGCCTGGTAGTGTTCCGCTACCAGGCTTTTTTGTGCGCCCTGGCGCGAGCGGACGGCAGGCTTGCAGGTGGGCAAGTGCGGGCGGACGGCAGGCTTGCAGGTGAGCAAGTGCGGGCGGGCGGCAGGCTTGCAGGTGAGCAAGTGCGGGCGGGCACAGCGATGTGCTGGTAACGTGCGAGGATGGGCGTGGTCGTGAACGTGCTGGTGCCAAAAGCGCTTCGAGTTACGCCAAAGTGGTAAAAAATGCGTTTAGTTGGAGATT
>CAJZGX010000045.1:0-9267 GCA_916048235.1 uncultured Atopobium sp. | reverse complement strand
TTTATTTTTTTGAAAAGTACACTACTATTCAGATTCATTCCCAAAAAATATGATTGGAAAAGACGATGGCACAAGACTCGTTTGAGATGAATCCTACGCAATTAACGGCCCTAGAGAATGCCTCTATGCCACAAGATTCTGATGCCGAGTTTTCCATTCTTTCCGCAATGATTCTTTCGGAAGAGATCAGAGGAGAATGCCTCATTAGGCTTTCTTCCGAGGATTTTTATATTCCTTCTAATCAGATCATTTTCGAAGCTATTAAGTCGCTGTTTGACAACAACAGGCCGGTAGACGTCATTTCGCTTGCTGACCACCTTAAGAGCAACGGCAAGTTTGAACGCGCTGGAGGAGCTGTCCGTTTAGCAGAGCTTGGAAATAACCCACTTGCTATGGTCGGTTGGGAAAACCATGCCAACATGCTGCATCGTGACACTACGCTCAGAAAGATGATTAGCGCTTCTGCAAAGATTTCTGCGCTTGCTTACAATGCTCCAGAAGACACAAAACAAGTTGTTGACCAGGCAGAGAAGCTCATTTTTGATGTAACCAACAGAGATGTTCAGCAGTCTGAGCAGGGCATTGAAGACATCATGACCGATCTCTTTGAGGAGCTTCAGCAAAACGTTGGTAAAGACGCGTCAGAACTGGGCGTTCAAACTGGATTTGCAACCCTTGATAACCTCTTCCAAGGTCTTCGTCCTGGTCAGATGGTTGTTATTGGTGCTCGTCCTGGTGTTGGTAAGACTTCTTTTGCACTCAGCATGGCCTATAACGCTGCAGTATCCGGTGCAACTGTTGCGCTCTTCTCGCTTGAGATGAGCAAGATTGAGATTGCTCAAAGACTTCTGGCTTCTGAGTCAAAGGTTGATTTGCAGACTATCCGTTCTTCCAACATCAGAAATGAGCAGTGGCCTACCCTTCTGGAGGCAGCAGAGCGCATTTCTCGCCTTAAAATCATCGTTGACGATACTCCAGGCACAACAGTCACAGAAATCCGCGCAAAAGCCCGCAGAATGCTTAATAAGGCCGAGAAGGGCGTCATTATCATCGACTACCTTCAGCTGCTTTCTCCGCCAGCCGAGAAGGGCCGTGCAGACAGTCGTGCAACTGAGGTTTCTGAGATGTCTCGTGGCATTAAGATTATGGCTAAAGATCTCAAAGCACCTGTTATTGCGCTTTCTCAGCTTAATCGTACGCTTGAGAACAGAAACGGTAAGCGCCCACAGCTCTCTGACCTGCGTGAGTCCGGCGCTATCGAGCAGGATGCAGATATTGTTTTGCTTCTTGACCGCTCGCTGAGTGATGAAGAAGCCGCACGTGATGACCGTCCTGATAAAGATGTTACCAACATCATTGTTGCAAAGAACCGCGCAGGTGCTCTGAGGGATGTTCCTGTCATGTTTATGCCAACGTCTACCAAGTTTGTTGAGATCTACCAGGGAAATAATTACTCAGAAAGTGAAGCCGCTCAGTACGCCGCAATGGCAAACCCCGCACACTAATCGTTTCTTATGTGTGACAAAACCTTCGCGCTTCTGTGCTTTTGCCAGCGGTATTAGATATACTTATGAAGCAACCCCTAAAGAGGTTGCAACCGTCATGTAATGGTCGTGTTTGTAGATAGCTGCGATAGGGGAGAACTTATGCCAGCTTCCGTACTTGTTGGTGCTCAGTGGGGAGACGAGGGTAAGGGTAAAGTTACCGACCTCATTTCCGGAGATTTTGACGTTGTTTGCCGTTACGCAGGTGGTGCAAATGCAGGCCACACGGTAATTGCTGGAGACACAAAGCTTGCACTTCACCAGGTCCCATCTGGCGTTATGTATGAGAATACCTATCCAGTTATTGGCAATGGCTGCATTGTTGATCCAGAGGTTCTTCTCGGTGAGATCGACATGCTGGAGAGCAAGGGTATTTCCTGCGATCTTCTTAAGATTTCCGGCAACGCTCACATTGTTATGCCTTATCACAAAGATCTTGATGGCGTACACGAGAAAAAGCTGGGCAAGAATCTTATTGGCACTACCAAGCGCGGTGTCGGCCCAACTTATATGGACAAGATGAACCGTACTGGTCTTCGTATTCAGGACATGCTTGACGAGAAGATCTTCCGCAAGAAGCTTGAAGCTGCACTTGAGTACACCAATCCAATCTTGAGCCTTGTGTATGGTCTTCCAACCTATACCGTTGACCAAATTTGCGAGACCTACCTGCCTTATGCAGATCGCATTCGTCCTTACATTGTTGAGTCTTCTCTCTTCCTTAATGAAGAGCTTGAGGCTGGCAAGAACATCCTCTTTGAGGGCGCCCAGGCAACCATGCTTGATATTGACCACGGCACCTATCCATTTGTCACCTCTTCTAACTGCACCGCTGGTGGCGCTGTAACTGGTTCTGGCGTTGGTCCAACCAACATTGACCGCGTTTTGGGCATTGCAAAGGCTTACCTTACACGTGTTGGCTCTGGTCCATTCCCTACAGAGCTCTTTGACGAGACAGGCGATCTTCTCGGCGAAGTTGGCCATGAGTACGGTGTAACTACCGGTCGTAAGCGTCGCTGCGGTTGGTATGACGCCGTAGTTGTTAACTACGCAGCTCGTATCAATGGCCTCACTGACCTTGCAATCACTAAGCTTGACGTTCTTGGTTGCCTTGACGAGATCAAGGTCTGCGTTGCTTATGAGTGCGACGGCAAGATTTACAAGACCGTTCCAGAGCACCAGAGCGTCTTCTATCACGCAAAGCCTGTGTACGAGACTCTTCCTGGTTGGAAGTGCGATATCTCCAATGTTCGCAACTTCTACCAGCTGCCTCGTGAGGCTAAGGACTACATTGACTTCCTGGAGCAGCTTGCTGGTGTACGCGTTTCTATCATCACCGTTGGTCCAGATCGCGAGCAGACAATCGACCGCTACTGGAGGTAACCCGTGGCGTCTTCGGACTGCTCGACTTTTGCAATAGTTTGCGATAACCCCTGTGGGCTTGAAGCTTCCCAGCTTGAAGCCCTGGGGGTTTCTGTAATACCTGGAGCTCTGAGCTCAGATGCTGACCAGGTGGGCGAGTTCTATCGAAGTATTTTTGAGTCCGGAGCACAAAAGATCCTCTCGCTCCATGTGTGGGCAGATTTCTCTGATTCGCTTCTTACGGCAAAAAAGGCTTGTCAGAACAATCCTGATATCTCAAGCTCAATTTGCCTGGTAGATAGCGGGAATATGCCTACCGCTATGGGAATCATGCTTGAGCGCTTAAGCGTGGCAAGAGCATCCGGGGCTTCTTTTGAGGCAACCTGTGCATATGCACACGAACTTGCCGAGGTAGTTGCCACAATGTATATCGCAATGAATAAGGTTGCACTGCATAAAAGCAAGGACAAACGCCCCAGGCTTTCGTTGCGACTTCGACTTGAGCGTTTGCATAGGCGCATCTCAAACGATATGTATCTGTATCGTTTGGTTGGCGGAAAATGTACAGAAGTGGCTCGCTCATCAGATTTTACCGATCTAGCAGCAAGAATTTCTCGCCTTATGAGCGCTTGTTTTGTAAAGCGCGGCGAGCTCAAGTATGTAGTGATTTCAAGTGGCGAGAAACGCATAGAAAAGCATCTCAAAAAGCCGCTTAAAACCAATGAATATGATGCAGAATGTATTGCAGAAAGACTTGCTTCCCCTGAGTTTAGAAAACATCTTGGAGAAGGCTCTGTTGGCGTTGCTTGTATCCCAAAGGCGTTGTATCAGAAGGCTGGAGTACTTATGAATGACACCGTTGATATTTTGTTGCTCGGCGCAGGTGGTCGTGAGCACGCTCTCTTAACTAAGCTGCAAGAATCGCCTCGCGCAGGAAAAATTTACGTTGCTCCAGGTAATGGCGGCATGGCTGCCCAGGCAGAGATTGCTCCTATTGATCAAAATAACCCTGATGAGGTTGTTACTTTTGCCAAGGAAAAAGGCATTGGTCTGGTAGTTATTGGCCCCGAAGCACCTCTTGTTGTGGGCGTTGCAGACGCTGTTCGCCAGGCCGGTATTGCATGCTTTGGCCCTAATCAGAATGCAGCGCAGATGGAGGGCTCAAAGGCGTTTGCCAAGGGCGTTATGGAGCGAGCAAACGTTCCAACTGCTGCATGGAAGTCTTTCACAGACCAGGCGTCTTGCGAATCGTATGTTCGCCATATCGGCGCTCCTGTAGTTGTTAAGGCAGACGGTCTTGCTGCAGGTAAAGGCGTTATTGTTGCAACTGAGCTTGAACAGGCCCTCGAAGGTGTTCGCGAGTGTTTCTCGGGTCATTTTGGCGATGCAGGAGCAACCGTTGTTGTTGAGGAGTTCCTTGAAGGCCCAGAGTGCTCGCTGCTTGCGTTGACTGACGGAACGTACGTTGTTCCGCTGGCAACAGCCCAGGATCACAAGCGCGCTTACGACGACGATAAGGGACCTAACACCGGCGGCATGGGCGTCTATTCTCCTGTTCCGTTTGTGACTGATGAAGAACTTTCCCAGATGATTGCCATTGAGCAGCGCGTTGTTGATCAGCTTAAAAAAGAGGGTATCAACTATTCTGGCTGCCTGTATGGCGGATTTATGCTGACCAAAGACGGCCCTAAGGTTCTTGAATTTAACGCTCGCTTTGGTGATCCAGAGACTCAGGTTGTACTGCCTCGTCTCCAGGGCGATTTGGTTTCAATTTTGATGGCTTGCGATAACGGCACCCTCCGTCATCAGCAGGTTTCCTGGTCTGATACCGTGGCTGTTTCTGTTGTTCTGGCAAGTGCCGGATATCCTGGTTCTTACGAGAAGGGCAAGGAGATTACCGGTATTGAGGGTGCTCAGCAGCTTGAGGGCGTTTCTGTGTATCACGCCGGAACTGCTCAGACCAAGGACGGAAAGATTGTCACAGCAGGCGGCCGCGTGCTCAACGTCACTGCGCTTGCACCAACCTTTGAGGAAGCTCGCGCTCGTGCATATGAGGCTTGCGACCTCATCAACTTTGAAGGCAAGCAGCTCAGGCACGATATTGGACTTAAGGCTCTTCAGGGTCGTCCAGAAAAATAGTTAGGTTAGTGCTTATGGCAAATCAAAATGACGAGAAAACCAACGTACAGGATGGTGCTTGGACCAGCAATCAAGGCGGCTCTCAGTTTAGTGATGTGTTTGATGATATGCAGTCTACTGAACCAGAGATTCTTGATGCTGACATGCAGGTAACTCCAGAGGTATTTGATTCTGCTCGCAATGATTTGCACTCGGCAGTTGATTCGCTTACCTACGACGGTGAGCGTGTTGCTGTGGGCGATGCTGCCTACCATCATTCTGGGGAGCCACAAAAGCGCAGCTTTGTTGCAGGTACAGAGGATGCGCGTGACGCTTCTCTAGAAGAGAAGCCGCTTTCTGAAGATACCGTTTGGGTTGGTCGCATTTTTGACGTGAATCGTCTGCGCGTCTCTCTTCCTGATGGTCGTACTGCTCTTCGTGATGTTGTGCGTCATCCCGGTGCTGTGGCTATTGTTGCATTGACTGATGAGGGTAGAATTTGTCTGGTTCGTCAGTACCGAACTGCGCTTGGTCGCGTAACAGTTGAGCTGCCTGCAGGAAAGCTTGATCCAGGCGAGGACCCTCTTGATTGCGCTCACCGTGAGCTGTTGGAAGAGACGGGAATGAAGGCGGGAAAAATGGCTTTTCTCACCACTACCGCCACTTCCGATGGATTTACTGACGAGCTTATTCACCTCTATATGGCAACTGAGTTGACCTTTGAGGGATCAGACCCAGATGCCGACGAATTTATAAACGTGGATCTTGTTCCACTATCTGAGCTGGTAGACGCTGTTCTCGATGGCAAAATCGAGGACGCAAAGACTATCATTGGAGCTCTTATCTGCGATTCAATTTCACACCGATTGCCTATGGAGTAATTACGCATGCTTGATCGTTCTTCTCGCCCTGTACCTGGTAGTTCTTTGACTTCAGCCTCTAACAGAAACGGCTTTAGAAACTCTGGAAACAACACCTCTGGCAAACACCGCAAATCGCTGTTTGCCAGTTTTCTTTCTTATTACGCTCCGCAAAAGCATCTGTTTATTCTGGACACTATCTGCGCCATCATTTTGGCCTGCATTGAGCTCGCGTTCCCTCAAATTCTGCGCTCGCTCACCAAGGGACTGTTTGTGCAGGGTAAAGATGCTATTCTCGGCAGTTTAGTATTCATTGCTGTTGGCCTTGTGGTTATGTACTTTGTCCACTTTCTGTGTCGCTACTTTGTCATTAGCTGGGGACACATCATGGGCGCGCGCATGGAAAGCAAGATGCGAGAAGACCTGTTTGACGCCTACGAGCGCATGAGTTTCTCGTATTATGACCGTCACAAGACGGGTGATCTGATGAGTCGCCTGGTATCCGACTTGTTTGACATTTCTGAGACGGCGCATCATGGCCCTGAGTACCTGATTATTGGCTTGCTTGAGATTGCCGGCTCTTTTGTCATTCTGGCTTTTATTAACGTACCCCTTACGCTGGTGCTTGCTGGAATTGCTGCGGTGTTGGTAGTGTTTAATTTCTTTGCCAACATGCACATGCGCGGCATTTTTAAAGAGAACCGCATGCGCATTTCCGACGTAAATACCCAGCTAGAAGACTCACTTTCTGGTATTCGCGTGGTTAAGGGCTTTGCGGCGGAAGATCACGAACGTAAGAAATTTAGAGCAAGTAACTCGGCATACTTAGACTCCAAGGCCAATATGTACCAGGCTATGGGCAGGTACCAAGCTGCAATTTCAGGCATGATGGGTGTTTTGAACACTGTTGTGTTGGTTTTGGGCGGCTGGATGATTGCTCAGGGTCAGATGCAAGCCATTGACCTGGCTACGTATGCACTCTACATCTCGCTGTTTACCACGCCAATTATGAACATTTTGAACTTTACCGAGACATTCCAGAAGGGTCTTGCTGGCTTTAAGCGATTTACGGAGATTCTAGAAACTCAGCCAGATATTCAAGATGCACCTGGTGCTCATGATATTCAGATTACCGCCGGCGATATCATCTACCAGGATGTTCATTTTGCTTACAACAATGCTGAAGAGGTTATCGACGGCCTGAACCTTCATATTGAGAGTGGAAAAACTGTTGCACTGGTTGGACCTTCTGGTGGAGGTAAGTCAACTACCTGCGCTTTATTGCCACGATTCTATGACGTCACAAGTGGCAGTATCACCATTGACGGTCAGGATATTCGCTCCGTTACGCAGCATAGTTTGCGCTCGGCAATTGGTATGGTTCAGCAGGACGTGTACCTCTTTGATGGTACTATCGCGGAGAACATTGCATACGGCTGCCCTGAAGCTTCTGAAGAAGACATTGCGCTGGCAGCAAAGCGAGCAAATATCGCCGAGTTCATTGAGTCGCTGCCAGATGGATATGACACGCAGGTAGGACAGCGTGGAACTAGACTTTCTGGCGGACAGAAGCAGCGCATTTCCATTGCGCGTGTGTTCCTGAAGAACCCACCGCTGCTCATTTTGGATGAGGCTACTTCCGCTTTGGATAACGAGTCTGAGCGCGCGGTCCAGGAGTCTCTTTCCGAGCTGGCAAAGAATAGAACTACGCTGGTCATTGCCCATCGACTCTCGACTATTATGGGCGCTGATGAGATTATCACCATCAACCAAGGCCGTGCAGTTGAGCGTGGAACCCATGATGAACTGCTAGAAAAAGGCGGAATCTACGCTCATTACTATCAAATGCAGTTTGGTGATGCACCAAACATCGCAAGGCGGTAAAATAGAGCCTTAAGTGCTTTGCGAACAGCGGCTGCGACAGCAAGCGCTCTTCTCGCGATGCGCTTAACTGCAGGTTTGCGGTTTGCAACTTGCGGTCTGCGACTTGCAGCTTGTAAACCGACGGGTTGTACTTAAGATCAAAAGTCAACGCATTGCACGCTTTAAAGTGTGTTTATGCAGGTTGAATGAGAGAGCTACATGGCTAAAGATGATGCAGAACGTTCACGCTTCGCGCGCCGCCAGAAGGGCGCGCTTGATGCTGACGCAGCTGAAGAGTTGTTTACCAAGGTAGACGAGACGGGTCATCCTAACGAGGAACGCGCAGCTCTAGAGCGTGCTCGCAGGCAGGGTGGAGCTGCGGCAGTGGACGTTGATCCCCTCTCAGGATCTGATCCTTCGGGCTCAAATATCGAGAAGGTCATTACAAAGACGGCAGTCCTTTTTGTTTTGGTTTTCCTGGTAATCGTGGTTCTGATGCAGGTCTCTTGTGGTGTTATTCGTCGAGCTAACACAGCAAATCTAACTGAATCAGTTACGGTGCGCTCTGTTGCATCTGCATTGCGCGGCGGTGTCGAGTGGGGTAATGGATTTACGCAGTTCCCCGAGGATTTCTCTGTTCAGGAAGCTGACGAGAACACTGGTCGCGTTGAGGTAACAGTTACCGATACGACCTCAAAAGACGTGCTTGAATGCTATGCGGGATCCAGTGTCCAGGCGCAGGCATTTGCTATTAACGCGCTGCTCAACCCACGAATCAATACCGTTGTCTATCACGTCAGTGTTCACAGGAATGACCAAGGTGAGCTTCAGAAATCTCAGCTCTTTGGATTCCTTAAACCTGGCGGAGATGCAACACCTATCTTTACCTTTACGTTCTCAAAGACGCAGTCTTCTGATGGAGTAAATATCACCATGGTCATTACTGGTGCAAACGATACTATTCAGAAAGAGCTGCGAGACCAGATTGCCACGTCATTTACGCCGGTCCGCGTGCTTGGCGGTATTGTTGGTGGGGACTCTTCAACAAAGAAGAACACCACAACTGGAACAACAGGAACCACTGGTACCACTAACACCACAGGTACAAGCGACAGTTCTTCAAGTACTAAGTAGCATATGTACCTGCAAGCAACAAAGCAAAAGAGCAAAAGAGCAAAAGAGCAAAAGAGCCGCTGACTTCAGCGGCTCTTTTGCTTGTGCTGCTGGAAGTGACTTATCGAGAGGTCGGCTCGCCTCAAAATGGTGGCGCGGCGAATGATTTGCACGTTAATTTGACTGAAAGTTATAGGATTGGCGTTTCCAAGACGATTTTGGTCCCAAAAAGGTAAAAAAGCCGTTTAGTTGGAGGTTTTAGTCTTTATGCATAGCGATTTCGAGCGATTTTGAGCGATTTTGAGTCAGCAACGTGTCGCTTGATTAATGCCAACTGGGCTTTTACTAATATCAAATCTGTAATCAATTTCTTCGATTTCCAACTAAACGGATTTTTTACCTTTTTC
>CAJZGX010000044.1:0-9518 GCA_916048235.1 uncultured Atopobium sp. | reverse complement strand
GAATCAGGAACTGATTAGCATAGACAACAAGAAATCCCATAATAACGGCAAGAAAAACGCTTACTCCAGAAATAATATTACTTAAAAGTTGAACAATGTTTCTCTGGTTTTCAGAAAGATCCAACACCATGGATTGCTGCGTAATTGAATTGAAAGAATAAAACAGTGCAACGCCTACTGCCAATGTCAGAAAGTAAATGCTGAAATCGCGCAGTGATTTCTTGACGTTGCCAAGCGCGATTTTACTGTACATCAGCACCCTCTCCTCCCAGGAATGAAACAACGTCCATAATCTGATCAAAGAACTGCTTACGAGGTTTCTCGCCACGAACTATCTCATTAAAAATGCGACCATCTTTAATGAAAATAACGCGATGAGCGTAAGAAGCGGCATATGAATCGTGAGTGACCATGGCAATGGTTGCGCCATTACGATTAAGGTTCTCAAGGCTTTCAAGCAGCGTGCGGGCGTTCTTTGAGTCAAGCGCGCCGGTTGGCTCGTCTGCCAGGACCAACGAAGGGTTAGTAACAATTGCTCGAGCTGCGGCAACGCGCTGACGCTGGCCGCCGGACATCTCGTAAGGAAACTTATCGAGCACCTTGGAAATCTGGAGCATCTTGGCAACGTTTTCTACGCGCTCCAAAACTTCCTGAGCGCGAACATGACCAATGGTTAGTGAGAGCGCGATATTCTCGCGAGCAGTAAGGCTGTCAAGCAAGTTAGCGTCCTGGAAAATAAAGCCCAAGCGGTCACGCCTAAAGGCAGAAAGCTCTGCTCCACGCAGGCTAGAGAGCTCCTGGTCATCAATAAAGATGTGGCCTGCTGATGCCTGATCAATGGTAGAGATGCAGTTCAAAAGCGTGGTTTTACCAGAACCGGAAGGACCCATGATGGCAATGAACTCACCGCGAGCTACAGAAAGATTAATACCGTCCAGTGCCTTAGTGATATTTCCGCGAGTTCCATAGTACTTCTCGAGGTTTTGACAAACCAAAACGATGTGAGGGGTAAGTGCTGAAGATTGTCCAGCCACAACAGTTGGCTGAGTTGGAGCTGTTTGAGTAGCTACCATGTTGCGTCCTTTCGTTGGGAGCGAGTAAATCTTGAGATATATACTCCGTCACTACCGTTCACGTTGCCATCGATTGACCTTACGGAAACCTTACGCTTTTCTCACTTTGATGTGTCAAAATATCACTACCAAGCATACGGGAGGGGCATGCTATGCAGTTAGTAATTAAGAGATTTGGACAGCTTACCGCTAAAGAGTTATATCAAATTCTTTCTCTAAGAGCAGAAACGTTCATTGTTGACCAGCAGATTATGTACAACGATCTTGATAACGTTGACCAAGTTTCTACCCACGTCTTCTATCAGGATACTGACTCGGTGGCTGCATATTTGCGCATCATTGATGCAGGACAGTCATACAACTCCCCTCTTATTGGTCGCGTATGTGTTAGCAACAAAGGCGCTGGTATTGGTTCAAAACTACTGCACGATACCCTTGATTACCTGGCACAAGAAAGTAGCGCCTCCAAGGTGTTAGTTGAGTCGCAACTCAAAGCTCAACCTTTCTATGAGCGAGCTGGCTTTACGCAGGCATCTTCTAAGGTACTTGATCACTTTGGCGTCCTCCACCATGTGCTCTCTCTTGACCTTGATGCATATCGTCAGACGAGAAATACGGTCAATGTTGATGACGTTCACGTTTCAATTAGACCACTTGAAGTAGCTGATTTACGTGCGCTGCAGAAGCTTAGCGTAGAGACGTTTGTAGATACCTTTATTGACTCTAATACGGCAGATGATTTGGCAAGTTGTATTGACTCGCTCTACAACACAGAAAAGCTTGCCCGTGAGCTTGCTGCTAAACACTCATATTTCTATTTTGTTGAAGTAGAAGGTCAAGTAGCTGGTTACCTTAAGCTCAATACGCGTTATGAGCAAACCGAGGGTCAGCGCGATGACTCACTTGAAATTGAACGCCTGTATATCCTTCCGCGTTTCAAAGGCCTACACCTTGGATCAAAGCTCATGAAATTTGCCCTTGATTTAGCAAAAGAGAAGGGTAAGAAGCGCGTGTGGCTGGGTGTTTGGGAACACAATGAGCCTGCTAAGGAATTTTATTCACATTGGGGATTCAAGCGTTTTAGTCAGCACACCTTCCAGGTAGGAAGCGATCCTCAAACAGATGAACTGTGGGAGCTCATGCTGTAAGCTATGCCTTTATCGCAAATCCGTAAAAGACTGGTTGAACGTAATAGAAAAGGTTGAACCTTTACCAATTGTACTGCTCACAGCAAGTTTAAGACCCATTTTTTTACAGAGCTCATAACAAAGATAGAGACCCATGCCGGTAGATTTGGCGTACTTGCGTCCATTTTGGCCGGTAAATCCCTTATCAAAAATACGGGTAAGGTCCTCTTCAGGAATACCAATGCCATTATCTTTAATGAAGAGAGTGATTGAAGTGGTTCCCTCACGTGGCTCTGAGACAGAGGCAGAAATCCAAACGTTCTTCTCGCCAGGTGCAAGCTCTGGATTTGAATACTTTGCAGCGTTAATCAGAAGCTGTCGCAAAATAAATTCAAGCCACTTTGGATCAGCCTTGACCACGTGAGCCAAGTCATCAAAATGCGGAGAAACGCCAGCGTCAATGAACACGCGCGCGTTGTTTTTAAGGGCGTCTTTGACAATAGACTGCAAATTGACGTCTCTGATAGAAAAATCTCGATCTACAGATGCACTGCGAGCATAAAAGAGCGCCTGTTCTACCAGCGATTCAATCTTAGTGAGCTGTGTTTGCACGTCATCCATAGGCAGCGATGGATTATTTTGAGCAACCAAATGAGCTGCAGCAATGGGAGTCTTAATCTCATGCACCCACATCTCAATGTACTCACGATATTCCTTTGATCGCATATGCTCATCGGCAAGCTGGTCCATCATAGACTTTGACATGCTCGAAAGCGCGTCTTTAAAAAGCTTCTCCTCCAGTGTTGAAGGTGTGTCCAGCATGGTAGGAACCAGATAGCTCTCTTTATCAGTTGCCGTTAAATTATCGGCAAGCTGCTGGTAGAACCAACGACGATGAAAATAATCGGCTAGAAGTGCCGCCACTCCTACTACCCACAAGACCAGGATACAGTAGGCAATAGCAAACGCGTTAAGTCCAACACCCTTAAGCATAAAGCCAATTAACGTGCTGCTAGCTATAAGCGCAAGAAAGAATATAGTTCGATTTTTTAGATACTTAAAAAACGTCATGACAGCCTACTCAATAACGTAGCCAAGTCCGCGGCGTGTCATCACAAAGTCCTCAACACCAATGCTTGCAAGAGTATTTCTGAGATGGCTAATGTTGACCGTCAGCGTATTGTCATCAACAAACTCATCCGACTGCCACAGCTCCTCTTGAATACGCTGACGAGAAACAACAGTTCCCGCATTTTGCATCAAAAGTGAAAGTATCCTGAGCTCGTTTTTAGTCAGCTCAACGCTCTTCTGATTTGCAGAAACTTTGCAGGAAGAAGAATCAAGTGTCACACCTGCATGTGAAAGCTTTGTTCCTGTTGTGACATCGCTATTTGCACGCCTCAAAACCGAGGTAATGTGCATAAGCAAAATCTGGGTGTTATAGGGCTTGGCGATAAAATCGTCCGCTCCTAACGAGAGCACCATAAGCTCATCAAGGTCAGTATTTCTGCTGGTAACTACAATAATGGGAACGTTAGAGAGCTGTCGTACTTCTCGACAAATCTGTTGTCCGTCAATGCCCGGAAGGTTAAGGTCCAACAGAACCAGGTCTGGATGAGCGGCAATAATCTGTTGAGGTGCAGACTCAAAAGACGTGAGAGCCTGGGCCTCAAAGCCGTTTCTTTGCAGCAGGAGCACCAACTCTTGCTGAATCTGATGGTCATCCTCTACTACCAGGATTTTTGTCATATGTGCTCACCTCCCGTTGTGCTACGCAAGTCCCACAAAGCGCTGGGCGTTTTCCCACAATATGGTATACGTCTTCTCTTTGGGGATATCAAGTCGCTGCCAACGAAGCTCCGCCAAGCGCTCAACCGTATGCACCACCATCGCTGGCGTGCACTCCCCTCCACGTAAAGGCTCTGGTGCCATGTAGGGGAAATCAGTCTCTGAGAGCAGTTGTGCCTCTGGACAGGAAATCATTGCAGCTCGAATATCATCTGAGCGTTTAAAGGTTGCTGCGCCACCAAAGGCAACAAAACAACCAAGGTCTGCAAAAGGCTTCATAACCTCAGGACCATCGGTATAACAGTGCAGATCACAGCCTGCCTTAGGCACACCTAGACGGTTCAAAATCTCAAGCGCCAAATCATGAGCGTGCGTATTATCAGCACCATCGCGTAGGTGTAGTTCAACGCGTTGATTGTGCTCGTGTGCAATGGAGAGCTGGCGTTCAAATGCTTGACGCTGAACCTCTTCTGGGACCTCACAGTACGGTCCAAAATCAAGGCCAATCTCTCCCACACCAACACAAAGAGGATGCTCAAGCAACTCAAACAAGCGCTTTTCAGCCTCTTGGCTGTAGTCTGGTGCACTATAGGGATGCGCACCAACCACAAAATATGTGTGCTCAAACAAATACTCTGCAGGTAAGTCGCAGGGAACGCAGAGATTTGCCTCAGCAAGCTTTGTATAAGCAGCGCGAGCCTGGTTCAAAGTATCCTCAAACCATACAATAAAAGCGCTGGTATCTTCCCACTTACGGGGAAACTCCGTAGCAATGTCTACGGGCACAATAAGCATGCGCACGCCTGCCGCCGCTGCTCGTGCAAGAGACTCTGCAGCGCTGTGCTCGTGGAGGCTGCCCAAATGGCCATGGGTATCGGCAACAGGCGCCAAAATACGCGGCGCTGGGCGAGGCGTACCGTAAATATCGTGGAATAACTGACCATCAGAAAACGAAAGCGCTTCCACTTCTTCTGCTGGTAGATGATGCTTTTTCTTACTCACTCAAAGGCTCCAAAGCAGCCGCAAGACAAATAAAATCTTGGCTGGTCAAAACTTCTGCACGCGCCGTAGGCGCAATTCCTGTGGCGAGAAATGCCTGGTCTAGCTTGTCTTTATCAAAGCCGAAGGCGCTCATTGAATTACGAATGGTCTTTCTGCGCTGAGCAAAGGCGGCGTCAATGACGCTCATGGTATGCAAGAGCTCTTCTTCAGAAAGAAGCTTGGAGGTCAGCGGGTTTCTCGCCTGGGTGCGATCGAGGCGGACCACGGCAGAGTTGACGCGTGGTGGAGGCATAAAGTTGCCAGGGCCCACTTCAAATCTGCCAGTAACCTGCGCAAATAAAGACAGCTTTGCGGTGTAAGCGCCATATGCCTTGGTAGAAGGCTTGGCAGCAATTCTGTCGGCTACCTCAGCCTGCACCATGACTACCGCTCGCTCAAGCGAAGGAAGCTCCTGGAAGAACTTGAGAATCAGCGTAGCTGCCACCTGATACGGCAGGTTAGATACAAACTTAGTTGGCATCGGGACGCTCGGCACTGCGCTCTGGGTAACGGCAGGAAGTGCGCTGTAGGCATCGGCAAGCTTCTGCGGCGTGATAGCCAGAGCATCTCCCATAACCAGCGCAAACGAGTCTGGATGAGGCTCTTTGCAGGTTACCGCCAAGACTTGCTCAAGCTCAGAGTCTGCCTCAAGTGAGCACACTGCGCGTGCGTTGTCGAGCAAGGCAACCGTAAGGGTACCCAGGCCGGGCCCGACCTCAACAACTACGTCAATGGGCTGAACCTCTGCAAGCTGGACGATCTTCTCGATAACATGGTCTTGTACCAGGAAATTTTGGCCCAGCCTGTATTTGGTGGCAAGGCCAAAACGTTCCAGCGTTTCTTTAGTGGCGCGCTGATTAGCGAGCCACGATGTCTGATGCGATGCGTGCTCCGACACGATTACTTGCTTGCAAGACGTGGGAACAGAGCGTCTCCCTTAGAGACAGCCAGGCCGCCCTGAAGCTTGCCCCATACGCACTCGCTGCGAGTATCGGTAGAGGTAATCTCTGCCTCGTCAAGGCTCATACGACGCAGAACCTCTGCGGACGTAGTAGGCATGAATGGCATAAAGAGATGTGCGCAAATGCGGATAGACTCAAGCAGCGTATAGATAATCTCTGCAAGCTCTGCTGCGCGCTCGGGGTCTTTTGCTACTGTCCAAGGAGCAGCGTCCTCAATGTAGTGGTTAGCTGCATGGACAAGCTCCATGATGATGTTCTTAGCGCCCACGTAGTCCATCTTCTCCATGCACGCGGCGTAGCGGTCATAGATGCCCTCAGCCAGCTTGCGCAGAGGATGGTCTGCAGCAACAGAAGATCCATCAAAAGTTGGAGTGACGCCCTCAAAGTACTTATCGCTCATATTAAGAGCGCGAGAAACCAAGTTACCCCAGCTATTTGCCAGGTCAGCGTTATAGACCTGCTCCATGCGCTCAAAGGAGATGCCAGAGTCCTCACCAGGAGTGACGTCGGTCATGAAGTAGTAACGGTAACCCTCAACACCCAGCAGATCCAAAACGTCCTTAGGTGCAATGGCGTTTCCGCGAGACTTACTCATCTTCTCAACAACGCCGGTTTCAGAGTTGCGGACGTTCAAGAAGCCGTGAGCAAAAATGTGCTCAGGTACAGCCTCGCCAAGGGCCATAAGCATTGCGGGCCAAATGACACAGTGGAAGCGGATGATGTCCTTACCAACAACGTGCATCTGAGCTGGCCAGAAACGCTTTCTCATGGCAGCAGCCTCTGGACTGTCATCACCGTAGCCAACAGCAGTGTAGTAGTTGAGAAGAGCGTCAAACCAGACGTAGGTTACGTGAGACTCATCAAAAGGAACAGGAACGCCCCAGTCAAAGCTGGTACGGGATACAGAAATATCCTGGAGGCCAGACTCAACAAAGCTGCGTACCTCGTTGGCGCGGAAGTCTGGCTCAATGAAATCTGGGTGCTCAGCATAGAGCTCAAGCAGCTTGTCCTGAAATGCGGAAAGCTTGAAGAACCAAGACTCCTCAGAAACACGCTCAAGCTCACGATGGCAATCTGGGCAAAGGTGTGCACCCTTGCAACCAGCCTCTTCATCTGCCTTTTCTACCTGGGTCTCGGTGAAGAAGGTCTCCTCGTGGATGCAGTACCAACCATCGTAGGATCCCTTATAGATGAAGCCAGCCTCACGCATGCGCTCCCACAGATACTGGACAGCTTTTACGTGGCGCTCATCGGTAGTACGGATGAAGTCGTCATATGAGATATTCAGCTCTTCATAGAGTCCCTTGAAGAAAGGAACCTGCGAGTCACACCATGCCTGTGGAGACAAACCGTGATCAGCTGCAGCAAGAGCGACCTTCTCGCCATGCTCGTCCATACCGGTGAGGAAAAATACATCGTAACCAGCAGCGCGTCTAAAGCGAGCCTGGATATCGCAAAGCAGGGTGCAATACGCAGTTCCTAGGTGTGGCTTTGCGTTGACGTAATAAATTGGGGTGGTAATAAAGTATGACGGCTTGGCCTCGGGCATAATGACTCCCTTTGTGTAAGTTGCAATAACTTATCCAGTATAGAGCAAATGCTGGGCGCACTTGTGTTGGTATGGTGATTATGCCTCGTGAGCAAGAATTTCCTGGTATGCCTCGTCACGCGCAATACCAAACTTCTGAGCAAGCTCCTTGGCCAGAGCTGATTTTCTCGTACCAGCAGCAAGACCAGCCTCTATTGCATCTTCAAGCGAGAGCTGAGACTCTCCTTCTGCCTGCGATGATGCAGAGGCAAGCTCTTCATCTGTAGGAGCTGCAATGACCAGAACACACTCGCCTTTAAGATTCTCTTTTGCAGCAAGTGTCTCAACAAGGCAAGGAGCCACGTCGCGCACTACTTCTTCATGCAGCTTAGTAAGCTCTCTGACAAGGGCCACCTGCCTAGTTGGAAACACCTCGGCTATGGCCTCAACCGTTGCAAGCACCCTAAACGGAGACTCATACAGCACAATAGTGCCAGGAATTGATGCAAGCTGCTGTAAGCGCTGAACAATCTGCCCGTGTTTTCTGGGCAAGAATCCTTCAAAGAAGAAATGATCACTTGCCAGGCCCGATGCAACAAGCGCGCAGGTCACCGCAGAAGGTCCCGGAATAACCTCCGTAGCAAGGCCTTCTGAAAGCGCCGCATCAACCAAATGCTGACCCGGGTCAGAGATGCCTGGCATACCGGCATCTGACACAAACGCAACATGCTGACCCGCACGAAGCCTCTCAAGCGTTGGCTCAATTTGCGACTCAATAATATTTTGATCACAGCGCTGCAGTGGCACATGAATGTCAAATGCCGAGAGGAGCTTTGAGGTCACGCGCGTGTCCTCACATAAAATGACATCTGCTGCTGCAAGCGTTTCTTTAACGCGCGGTGACGCATCCGAAAGGTTACCAATAGGCGTGCCCACAATAGACAGTTTACCTGCTAAAAGAGTAGATTCTGTCATTACTCGAGCATTCCCCTCTCAAACGTTGCAAGCGCAACGCGTGCGTCCCATGCAGCCAAAAATGCGGAGGTCTTCCAGGTCTGAAAGAACCATGCAGGACACGTATTGTACACTTTGAGCTGGCCGGAAGTGTAAATGCGCTCAAGCGCAATTCTTCCCTCTGCCGTCATAGCACCGTCAATGCTTGGAAGCGATGCTGACCACTTACCCACCATGACCGGCAGACCGCCTGAAGCAGACGTCTTCAAATACGCTTCATTTTTATCAATAAGCTGCTGAACACCACGAGGACCTGAACAATCAATTCCCTCGCAGGGTTTATCAAGGTGTGCATCAAGCCAAACGTTTTGATAGGCCTGCTGGCTCATAAAACGCCTAAATCCCTGAGGCCAGCCACCATCTGGAAGAATGACCACAGGCTCTTCTCCTGCCACAGATCTAATAGCCTCATACGCACGACGATAGTAGTTTCTTAACGAATGGCCAGGAATACCATCTGTGAGCTTAAAGCCCTTGCGCACACGAGGCTTAACCTCATCGGCTACCTCAATGCCATAAAAACCGCTGCGGTGAGCATAGTGAAGGGCAAGCTTATGCAGAATAGAAAGCGACTTCTCCCCAGAAATTCTCGTGCGCGGAGCACCACCTGGCTGGTCATTCAAGCCATCAGGCAAACCTGGATTTACTGCCAGTACAAAAATAACGTGCAGGCCAAGTTCTTCTGCCCATTCAAGAGCTCTATCAAGCTCGGTAATGCAGCTAACATATGGAGTCCCTGCAGCTTCTTCATCAAAAACGTACCAAGGCACAGAAATTCTTACCGCATTAAAACCACGAGCGGCAATGCTGACAAAGTCAGAACTCTGAATAAATGAAGAACGATGCGCTTTAACAAGATTGTGGTAGTCCTCAACGCCCAGCGCTTTAATGAGCTGAGCCTCATCAACGCACCCTGTGCGTGCAAACGGCTCAGGAGTTACCCACGGTTCAAGCGTAAGCCAACCAGTTAAATTGACACCCCGCA
>CAJZGX010000043.1:0-10190 GCA_916048235.1 uncultured Atopobium sp. | reverse complement strand
TTTCAACTACACAAGTGTATACGCATCTTTCAGTTGACAGGCTCAAAGAAGCAGCAAAAGCAGCTCATCCAAGATCAAAATAAGCTGAGCGTTGTTGTGAAATATCTTGCGCAAAGAAGTTTGATGCATTTGCGCGGTATTTGTAGAGGTTATGGTCTAAATTCTTTATAGACGTAGCCCTTGTTTTCCTGCTATACTTTCAAAAGTTGTGTAGAAGCACAACATGCTGTTACCAAACAGCACAAAATCGCACGTACGACTACTTGTTTGCCGTGGTGCCTAACGCTAAGCCAGGTGTTGGGTGGTTTTAACAAGGCTTGAACTCGTACGGAGGAACAACCAATGGAGGTAAAAATGGCTGCAAAGATTACTATTCAGACTCTTCTGGATGCTGGTTGCCACTATGGTCACCAGACTCGTCGTTGGAACCCTAAGATGAAGCCATACATCTTTGGTGAGCGCAACGGCATTTACATTCTTGACCTTAAGCAGACCATGCTTGGCGCAGACGCTGCTTACACTTTCCTGAAGAATGTTGCATCTAAGGGTGGCCGCGTTCTCTTCGTCGGCACCAAGAAGCAGGCTCAGGAGCCAATCGCTACTGAGGCAGCTCGTGCAAACATGCCTTACATCAACCAGCGTTGGCTTGGCGGTATGCTCACCAACTTTGTCACCATGCGTTCCCGCATCAAGCGCCTTGAGGAGCTTGAGGCAATGGTAGAGGATGGCCGTATGGCAACTCTTCCTAAGAAGGAGCAGGCTCTTAAGAACAAGGAGCTTCTGAAGCTTCAGCTTAACCTCGGTGGCGTCCGTGATATGACTTCTCTTCCACAGGCTCTCTTTGTTGTTGATTCCAAGCGTGAAGAGAACGCAATCCGTGAGGCAAACCGTCTTCACATTCCAGTTGTCTCCCTGCTTGACACCAACTCTGATCCAGATGTTGTTGATTACGGCATTCCTGCAAATGACGATGCTATTCGTTCCATTTCTCTTATGTGCCAGCTTGCTGCAGACGCAATTCTTGCAGGTAGCGGCAAGGAGCAGATTTCTGCTGAAGAGATGGGCGCTGAGTCCGAGACCCCAGCTGCTGAGTAACTCTTAGCAACGGGTCAAATAATTTAGTTATTCAGTAGATTTTTGGGAGGAAAACATGGCAGAAATTACCGCAGCACTTGTTAAGCAGCTTCGTGATATGACCAGCTCTCCTATGATGGAGTGCAAGAAGGCACTCGTCGAGGCTGAGGGCGATATTGAGAAGGCAGTAGATATTCTTCGTACTATGGGCGTTGCTAAGGCAGTTAAGCGTGCTGGCCGTGACACCAACGAGGGCACCATTGCTACCTTCATCAGCCCAGATGGCAAGACTGGCGCAATTCTTGAGCTTTCCTGCGAGACTGACTTTGTTGGTACTAACCCACAGTTCACCGGCTTTGCTGGCGATCTTGCTTCAGTTGTCGTTGAGAGCAACCCAGCTGACGTTGAGGAGCTCAAGGCTGCTAAGCTTGGCGATGAGACCGTTGACGAGGCAATCACCGATAAGATCCACAACATCGGCGAGAACATGCGTGTTCTTCGTTTCCAGCGTGTTGAGGCTGCAAACGGCGCTCTTGCTAGCTACATCCACCTTGGTGGCAAGCTTGCTGACATTGTTACCTTTGAGTTTAACAAGCCAGAGACCGCTGAGTCTCAGGACTTCAAGAACTTTGCACACGACGTTGCAATGCAGGTAGCTGCAGCTGCTCCAGTTGCTGCTCGCCGTGAGGATGTTCCACAGGACATCGTCGATCACGAGCTCTCCATTTATAAGGCACAGGCTGCTGAGTCTGGCAAGCCTGAGGCTATTCAGGAGAAGATGGCTTATGGTCGTCTCGAGAAGTACTACAAGGAGTATGTCCTTACTGAGCAGGCATTTGTTAAGGACCCAGATATGACCATTTCTGAGTACGCAAAGCTGCTCTCCAAGAAGGTTGACGACGAGGTTAAGATTGTAAGCTTCGTGCGTTTTGCTTTTGGAGAAGAGTAAGACTTTTTACTTCAATTATTTTGAGCCGGTTGTCTTCAACCGGCTCTTTTTTTTACCGCGATTCCTGCAAAACTTACGGTGTCGTTTGTTAAAATTATTACAACTATGGCAAACGGAGAGAGCGAGGAAGCTTTGTCTTCAGCTAAATACAAGAGAGTACTTTTAAAGCTTTCTGGTGAAGCATTGATGGGTGAGCAATCCTTTGGTATTGACCCTTCAATTCCAGAAATGCTTGCTAAAGAAATTAAGCCTGTTTGGGAGTCTGGCGTTCAGGTTGCCATTGTTGTTGGCGGCGGAAACATCTTTAGAGGCGTTTCTCAGGCAGCTGCTGGCATGGATCGTGCCCAGGGCGATAATATGGGCATGCTTGCAACAGTAATCAACGCTCTCTCGCTCCAGGATTGTTTTGAGCGCAATGGCATGGATTGCCGTGTTATGAGTGCAATTTCCATGGCTCAGGTTGCAGAGCCTTATATTCGCCGTCGTGCTATTAGGCACCTTGAGAAGGGCCGTATTGTCATCTTTGCTGCAGGTACCGGTAACCCTTACTTCACCACTGATACTGCTGCAGCTCTTCGCGCTTGCGAGATTGGCGCAGAGGCTCTGATGAAGGCAACAAAGGTAGATGGTATTTACGACTGCGATCCAGTTACTCATGCAGATGCCGTTAAGTATGACACTGTCACCTACAAAGATGTTCTCGCCAAAGAACTTAAGGTTATGGACGCTGCAGCAATTGCGCTGTGCAAAGACAATAAGATGCCAATTCTTGTATTTGACATGCAGTCTGAAGGCGTTTTCATGAAGGCAATTTCCGGAGAAGAAGTCGGTACTACTGTCGTTGAGGAGGACTAATGAGCGTTCATTCTGATAAAGCTAAGCAGTCTATGGAGAAGTGCATCGAGGCACTTAAGAATAACTTTGGTCGTGTTCGTACTGGTCGCGCAAATCCACATGCGCTTGATCACATCAAGGTAGACTACTATGGTCAGCCAACCCCAATTTCTCAGCTTGCAGCTATCAAGGTTCCTGAGGCATCTATGCTGCTTGTTGAGCCATGGGATAAGACTGCTCTAAAGAGCATCGAGAAGGCCATTGAGACTTCTGACCTTGGTATTACTCCATCTAATGATGGCTCTGCTATCAGGCTTCCTTTCCCAATGCCAACCGAGGAGCGCCGTCGTGAGCTTGCTAAAGAGTGCTCTCAGATTGCTGAGGAAGCTCGCGTAGCTGTTCGTAACGTCCGTCGTGACGTTAATGGCAAGATTGAGCGCGATGAGGAGCTGTCTGAGGACGATCAGAAGCGCGAGAAGAACGGTATTCAGAAGTTGACCGATACCTATATTGCACAGATTGAGTCTCTTCTTAAGACCAAGACTTCAGAAATCATGGAGATTTAAGTGCAGTTTGATACAGACAAGCTCGTCCAGTATTTCTCTGACGCACCAGAAGATATCAGTCTTTCTGATATCAATTTAGAAACTATTCCGTCTCACGTTTCCATTATTATGGATGGAAACGGTAGATGGGCTACGGCTCGCGGACTTGACAGAACCGAAGGTCATAAGGCCGGCGTTCTTTCTTTGCGCGAGGCTGTTACTACAAGTGTGCGTCTTGGATTGGACGTTTTGTCAGTTTATGCATTCTCCACTGAAAACTGGAAACGTCCCCAGCGTGAGGTTGACTTGCTCATGCGTCTGTTTGCAGAGACGCTTCTTAAAGAACTTCCACTATTCCACCAAGAAAATGTTAAGCTGCGTTTCTTTGGTGACCTTGAGGCTTTGCCAGAGAAGACCCGTAAGACCTTCCAGCGCGGACTTGATGAGACTGCGCAAAACACCGGCATGACGTTTGCGCTTGCTGTTAACTATGGCTCTCGTGCAGAGCTAACCAGGGCAGCTGTTCTTCTCGCTAATCAAATTGCTGAGGGCACCGTGTCCGCTGACTCGGTGACTCCAGCAGATTTTGAGAAGAACCTCTATACGGCAGGTCTTCCTGATCCAGACCTGTTGATTCGTACGTCAGGAGAGCTGAGGCTTTCTAACTATTTGCTATGGCAGCTGGCTTACTCGGAGCTGTATGTCACGCAAACTTACTGGCCTGACTTCTCTAAGTGGGATTTTTTGCGCGCCATTAAGGACTATCAGGGTCGCGAAAGGCGATTCGGAGGAGTGAAATAGTGGTGGACAATACGCGCGATTCCAGAAGGCCTACCTCTAGGATTCCTGCTGATGCTCAGCCTAATCCTGAAGAAACAGGTAGCGTTGGAATTGATAGACAGATTGAAAAGCTGGAGATTCGTCGCTCACTTAAAGAGCTGCAACGATCCGCTGGTAACCTTATGGGTCAGCGAGTTCGTGGCGTTACCGAGAAGCTTTTGACCAGAACCCTGTCTGGCGTAGTTTACGCAGCTATTGTGCTTGCTGCGCTGTTTGTTGGCAAAGAAGCCACTATTGTTTTGATTGCTGGTATGGCATGGCTCTGCTGCTCTGAGTTCTTCCATATTTGCCGTATGGGCGGACGTATGCCAAACGAGCCTCTTGGCCTTGTCTTCTCGCTTATTTTTCCCATAATTGCGTATTTTGGTCACGTCTTCCCGCTGGTATTTTCTCTGCTTTTGATTATTCTTTGCGGACTTTGGTATGTTTTAACACCGCGAGCAAACCTTGCAGACGTGGCAGTTACGGCTTTTGGACCACTGTATACCTCGCTTTCACTTTCAACGGTAGTGCTTCTAAGGTCCACAGAGCCAAGTTTTTCTATTCCTTGGATTACGCTTGCTGTCATGCTCTCTGTGTGGGCTAACGATTCATTTGCGTATTTGTTTGGATCTAAATTTGGCAAGCATAAACTGGCGCCAAGAATTTCTCCTAATAAGAGTTGGGAGGGCTTCTACGGTGGTCTTTTAGGTTCAATGCTTGTGTGGTTCTTGATGGCAGTCTTTGGTGCAATTAATATGAATCCACTGTTTGCACTGCTCTTTGGCATAACAGAAGGCATCTTCTCTGTTGTTGGCGACCTCTTTGAGTCTCGCATTAAGCGAGGAGTGGGCCTCAAGGATTCTGGTTCAATTATGCCTGGTCATGGTGGCCTACTTGATAGAACCGATTCGATGATTTTTGGAACTATGGCGGCGTTTCTTCTCTTTCAGCTTGCCGTGCTCTTTAGCCAGGTCAAGCTTCCTATTGCGCTGCCGTTTGGAGCATAGGTTTTGAGCATTTTTGAAGACACTGCGCCTCGTGCTGTAAGGCATGAGCCTTTACGTGTTGCTGTCCTTGGAGCTTCGGGCTCTGTGGGCATGCAGACGCTTGATGTATGCCGTCATTTCCCGCAAAAGGTGCAGGTAGTTGCCCTTGCGGTGAGGTCGTCGGCTGAGTTTGCCGTGAAGGCAGCAAATGAGTTCAACTGCAAATATGTTGCTTTTGCCGATGCAAGTGTCAAGGGCAACGTTCTTCTCGACGCACTGCCACAAGGCTGCAAGGCAAGCTTTGGTCCTGAGGCTGTTCAGGCGCTCGCTGAGCTGGATGAGGTTGACTGTGTGGTCAACGCAGTGGTGGGAGAGGCTGGCATTTACGCTGGTCTAGCCGCTGTAAAGGCTGACAAGGTGTTGGCATACGCCAACAAGGAGTCCATTGTTGTTGGCGGAGACCTGCTGATGCCGCAGGTTAAGCCTGGCCAGCTCATTCCCGTTGACTCCGAGCACAGTGCCATCTTCCAGTGCCTTATTGGCGAGAGACCCGCTGACATCCAGAGGATTTGGCTCACCTGTTCTGGTGGTCCGTTCTTCGGATATTCTCGCGAACAGCTCAAACACGTTTCGGCCGAAGACGCTTTGGCGCATCCAACCTGGAAGATGGGTGCCAAGATCACCATCGACTGCGCCACGCTCATGAATAAGGGCCTTGAGCTCATTGAGGCTCATCATCTCTTTGATACTCCAATGGACAAGCTTGAGGTGCTGGTGCATCGCCAGAGCCGCATCCACTCTATGGTTGAGTTTGTGGACGGTTCCGTAAAGGCGCAGCTGGGAGCCACTGACATGAGGCTGCCTATCCAGTTTGCTCTGAGCTACCCACATCGTTGGCCAGCAATTGCTAAGCCGGTTGAGTGGCAAGAGACAGTTCCTCTCACAGGAGATTATGCTGACGAGAAGACCTTTGGATGCTTAGCTCTTGCTCGTCACGCGGGAACTGTTGGTGGAACGCTTCCCTGCATCATGAATGCTGCTAACGAAGTTGCTAACCATGCATTTAGACGAGGAAGATGTTCATTTCTTGATATCGAGCGTATTGTTGCAGAGACCATGAATGCCTCTCATGTCCAAAGGGTAGAAGACCTTCAACAATTGACGCTTGTAGACGCAGAAGCACGAGCTTTAGCTCGCTCTTTTGTGGGATAGGAATTTTGTGAATTTGTTAGCTATTCTTTCACCAATTTTTTGGGGACTGCTGGTCCTCTCGCTTCTTGTATTTGTTCACGAGGCTGGCCATTACGGAATGGCTCGCCTGTGTGGCGTTCGTGTCACAGAGTTTTTCTTGGGCATGCCGTTCAGGTACAAGCTTTCTCATAAGAGCAAGAAGTATGGCACCGAGGTTGGAGTAACGCCTCTTCTTTTTGGTGGCTACACCCGCATCTGTGGTATGGAAGGCCAGCTTGACGAGCTCCTGCCTCAGGCTCTGATGAGTGTTCAAGAAGCAGGCTCACTTGAGGTTGGCGCTCTTGCAGCAAAGCTTAACTGCGAGGATGACCGCGCTTATAATCTGCTGTATACCTTGGCGGACTGGGGCTCTATTGAGCTTGTCAAAGAGTCGGAGTCAGATGAGCTGACACATATTACCTTCCAGACTCTTGCACGAGACGCTGAGCTGCGCTGCGAGTATGACCGCGGTCACAATTTTGAGCTGGAAGGCTCTACAGCAGCAGGGGAGCCTCGTGTTCCACAGATGTCTGCTCAGGACTTCTTTGCACAAGAGAAAGCTCATACCTACGTTGGCGCAACTGTTCCTAAGCGCCTGCTTATGATTTTGGGCGGACCTCTGGTTAACATTGCGCTTGCCTTTGTGCTGGTTGTAGGCTCCCTCATGTTTGTTGGTGTTCCTGCCGCACAAAACAAGGCACAGTTGGGCTCAGTTGAATCTGGCTCTCTGGCAGCTATTTCTGGTCTCACTCCCGGAGACACCATTCTTACGTTTAACAAGGTAGAGGTTCATACCTGGGAAGACCTTACTACAGCCATCAAAGACGCAATGTCTGCAGGTGTAACAGATATTCCCGTCACCTATGATCGCAGCGGTATTCAGCTTCAAACTACCATTAAGCCAGCTTTACGTCCTGACGATAAGATCATCGGCGTGTCACCCGTGATGACCATGTATCATTTTTCGTTTATTGATGCATCTGCCGCAGCTGTATCGTATGCTGCACAGGTTGGACAGTTTGCCCTAAGACTGCTCATTCCAACGCAGACTATGGAAGTCCTTAATCAGTCGTCGTCTGTTGTAGGAATTTCTGTCATGGCTTCAGAAGCTGCTGCAGAGGGTTTCTCGACCCTTATTATGCTGGTAGCAGCCATTTCTATGTCACTTGGCTTTATGAATCTTTTACCTATTCCACCGCTTGATGGCGGAAAGATTCTGATTGAGGTAATTCAGGTGATTATCAGAAAGCCTCTGTCTATCAAGGTTCAAAACATTTTGTCTTACATTGGATTGGCGTTTTTCCTGTTTGTATTTGTTGTAGCGCTCCGAAACGATATCCTTCATTTGCTGTTTAGGTAGCTGATTTTATGTCTGAGATTGCTCGCACAAAAACTCATCCCGTCATGGTCGGATCCGTCCAGGTTGGCGGAGGCGCTCCCGTTTCTGTTCAGTCCATGTGCACCACTAAAACTGATGATCCAGATGCCACGCTCCGCCAGATCAAGGGGCTTGCAGAGGCAGGGTGCGAGATTATTCGCGTGGCAATTCCTGATGCAAAGGCCTTGGATGGCTTTGAAGAGATTTGCAAATACTCTCCACTTCCTGTTGTCGCCGACATTCACTTTGACTACAAGCTTGCGCTTGAAGCTGCAAAGCGAGGTGCTGCTGCGCTTCGAATTAATCCGGGCAACATTGGCTCTATGGAACGCGTGGACGCTGTTATTGATGCAGCTAAAGCGGCCCATATTCCTATCAGAATTGGCGTCAACGCAGGATCTCTTGCTAAAGAATTTGATACAAGACAGGATATGACCCTTGTCGAGAAACTCGTGGCGTCGTCAAAGTCATTTGTAGAGCATTTTTCTTCTCGCGGTTTTGAGGATATTGTCTTGTCCGCAAAGGCTCATGATGTCCCTACTACACTTGCGGTCTATCGCGCACTTTCAAAGGAGCTTCCACAGATTCCTCTGCATGTAGGTGTTACGGAGGCTGGTGCACTGAGGCAGGGAACGGTAAAAAATTCTGCTGGGGTGGGCATTTTGCTTGAGAGCGGTATTGGCGATACCATGCGCCTTTCTCTAACGGCCGATCCCGTAGAAGAAGTCCATGTAGCATGGGAGCTTCTTGCAGCTCTTGGTATGCGTCGCATTAAGCCAGAGCTGGTGAGCTGTCCTACGTGCGGCAGGTGTGGCGTTGATATGATTCCTATTGCAGAGGAAGTTACCAAGCGCCTGGATGGCGTTCGTGCTCCAATTTCTGTGGCAGTCATGGGATGTGTTGTTAACGGACCTGGTGAGGCCAGGGGTGTTGACCTTGGTGTAGCCTGTGGCAAAGGTCAGGCAGTGTTGTTTGAAAACGGCAATCCTATTAGAAAAGTGCCTGAAGATAAGATTGTTGATGAGTTATTCGCCGAAATTGAGAATCGTTTTGGCAAAAAATAAGTAAACTATACGTATTACTTCATATTGAAAGGAAACTACCTTGAAGCACTGGATGCGCATGTCTTCTTTGTATGCACCAACACTCAAAGAAGACCCAGCTGAGGCTGTACTTGCAAGTCACCGCCTGCTCCTTCGTGCTGGCATGATCAGAAAGACCGCTGCGGGTCTTTACTCTTATCTGCCACTTGCATGGCGCTCTCTTTTAAAGATTGAGGCCATCATTCGCGATGAGATGGACGGTATTGGTGCTCAGGAGATTCTTGTTCCTATTATGACCCCCGCTGAGCTCTGGGAAGAGTCTGGTCGTTGGGATGTCTATGGTGATGAGCTTATGCGTATGCATGACCGCCATGATCGTCAGTTTGCTCTTGGCCCAACTCACGAGGAAACCTTCACAGACCTTATTAGAAATGAGCTCAAGAGCTACAAGCAGCTTCCTGTAACGCTCTATCAAATTCAGGATAAGTTCCGTGACGAGCGTCGTCCACGCTTTGGTCTTATGCGTGGCCGTGAGTTCATTATGAAAGACGGTTATTCCTTCTCGGCAAATCAAGAGTCGCTGCAAGAGTGCTATGACCAGGAGAAGGTTGCTTACCAGAACGTTTGTGACCGTACTCGTCTTAAGGCTCTGCAGGTAGTTGCAGACTCTGGTCAGATTGGTGGAGACACCTCTGTTGAGTTTATGGCGCTGGCAGACGCTGGCGAGGCAAGCCTGGTCTACTGCGATTGTGGCTATGCTGCAGATACTGAGGCAGCTGCAGCAAAGATCAACGTAGAAGAGCGTGAGTCTGGCAAGATGTGTGAGATTCACACACCTGGTATTGGCTCCATTGATGATGTTGCTGAGTTCCTTCACGTTTCACCTGCAGCAACTCGTAAGGCTCTAGCTCTTGTTGATGGAAACGGTAAGCCAGTTGTGTGCTTCGTTCCAGGTACTCATGAGCTCAATGAGGTCAAAGCTGAGCACGTCTTTGGTGACTATCACATGATGACCGATGAAGAGCTTGAGGAGTATGGTCTTATTAAGGGCTTCATTGGACCTGTTGGCCTACCTGAGGGCATTCGCGTTATTGGTGATCTCTCTCTTGAGGATACTCAGTGGTGGCTCTGTGGCGCTAACAAGGCAGACTACCACCTTGATCACGTTGAGCTTGGCCGTGACTTTGAGATTAACGAGTGGAAAGACCTTGTCACTTCTCAGGAGGGCGATATTTGTCCTGAGTGTGGTCTTCCTCTGCATGCTGCTCGCGGTATTGAGGTTGGCCAGGTCTTCCAGCTTGGCACCAAGTACTCTTCAGCCCTTAACGC
>CAJZGX010000042.1:0-10256 GCA_916048235.1 uncultured Atopobium sp. | reverse complement strand
AGTGGTATTTTTGCGGGGGCAAACGGTTAGAGCGCAGGTCAAAAGTCCTTCTCGCCGAACGGTTCTTTTTTTACCGTGAGCGTTTAATTTGCTGATAAATATGCAATTTTATCGCGTTATGTCAATCTGCCTGTTAGTATGAGTACGTAAACAAGCAGATAATCGGAGGAATTCGTGACTCGCTCGTATAGTTCTAGCTCAAATAAGCGCTCTGTTTCAATGGCTGATGTTGCGCAAGTTGCTGGTGTTTCTCAGCAGACCGTTTCTCGTGTTGCTAATGGCGCCCAGAACGTCAGCAAGGCCACGCGAGAAAAAGTCCAGGCAGCAATGGAGTCTATGGGCTTTAGGCCAAGCTTTGCAGGTAGATCGTTGAGATCTGGCTCGTATCAATCGGTGGGACTTTGCTTGTACGACATTCGCGAGTTTGGTAACTTAGCCACGCTTGATGGTATTGTTTCTGCAGCTCGTGAGCATGAATATGCAATTACAATGATTGAGAAAGGCTCCGACGACGGCCTCTGCCTGCAGGACATTTCTTATCGTATGTCAAATCTTCCCGTTGACGGCATGATTATTAGCATGAGCCTTATGGCATCAGATTTTGAATCATTTGTGCCGCAGCCAGGCCTTGGAACAGTCCTTCTTACCATGCACGAGCATCCCTATTGCACAACTGTTGACTCTGATCAGTATGGTTGCTCAAAGCTTGTTATCGACCACCTCTATGAGCTCGGTCACCGCAAAATCCGTTTTGTAGCAGGCCCTTCATACTCCATTGACTCGCAATTTCGCGAGAAGGGCTGGCGAGATGCCATGTCTGAGTATGGCCTGGAAATTGTTGAGCCACTTGCTGGTGACTGGACTGCTAACAGCGGCTATGAAATTGGTAAAAAACTGCGAGAAAACCGTAATTTTACTGCGGTGTATGCGGCAAATGACCAGATGGCGCTTGGTGTCATTGCAGCGTTTGAAGAGGTAGGGCTCAGCGTGCCAGATGATGTCAGCATTGTTGGTGTTGACGACTCTCTTGAAGACTATCTGCCAAACTTCTCGCTGACCACCGTTCGCTTTAACCTGCTAGAGCGTGGGCGCGTCGCTCTTGAGCATGCAATTCGCGCATCTGAGCCAGGGTATGAGCCTGAGGCAATTAGAATTGCTCCAAAGCTTATTGTTCGTACCACCACAGCAGCACCACAGAAGTAGAGAAGTCTCTTAAAAAGTCGGGTTTCTCGCCATAATCAGCTATACTGTTCAGGCAATAGTTGATTAGAGGAGTTGTATGTCTGAGTCACCAAATAAAGAACTAGGCTGGTCAGTTCAGGTTTCTTTGGATACGCACGAGATTCGTGCAGGAGAGACTGTAACTGCTACTCCTAAGATTATTGGTGCAGATCCTGAGGGCTTCAAATTTCATTATGTATGGAGCTTGAATGACCGCTGGGATGAGGGCTTCTGGGATACCACGGAGCACCAGTTTGGCGACTCAATTCTTAATACTTCGTGGACGTACACCTTTCCAGAGCCTGGTCGTTATCATCTCTACATTGATGCATTTGATACACACAACAATCCTCAAACAGTTACCGCTTGGGTAGTTGTTGCTGGTGAAGACGATTTTATGCGTCCACCACTTCCTTCTGAAGACGCAGAGACGGTTGTTGCGGTAAACGGCGTTTCAGAGATCTTTAATATTGCTTCAGAGCAGTTCAACTCGCTGAAAGAGTACTTTATTGCTTTTGCACGCGGCGAGGTTGCTTTCAAAGAGTTCAAGGCTCTTGATGACATCTCGTTTGAGGTCAAACGCGGCGAGGCTTTTGGCCTGGTGGGCACAAATGGCTCCGGCAAGTCCACCATGCTCAAAATCATTGCTGGCGTACTTGAGCCCTCTAAGGGAACGTGCGAGGTCAAAGGTACTATTGCGCCTCTTATTGAGCTGGGTGCTGGCTTTGACATGGAGCTGACCGCTAAAGAGAATATCTACCTTAACGGTGCTCTTCTTGGTTACAAGAAAGAGTTTATTGATTCGCACTTTGACCAGATTGTGGAGTTTGCTGAGCTTGAGGGCTTTATGGACATGCCGCTCAAGAATTACTCCTCTGGTATGGTGGCACGTATTGCCTTTGCAATTGCAACCGTTACAGAGCCTGACCTGCTCATTGTTGATGAGACACTTTCGGTAGGAGACTTCCTCTTCCAGCAAAAGTGCGAGAACCGCATCAAAGAGCTGGTTGCTTCTAATAATGTTACGGTTCTTCTGGTTTCTCACTCCATTGACCTGGTTCAGCGCATTTGTGACCGTGCCATTTGGATTGAGAAGGGCAAGCAGCGCATGCTTGGTCCTGTGGATGAAGTTTGTGAAGCTTACGAGCACCTTAAGAGATAATTAAAATTCCTAACCAAAAGTTAGGGTCTGTACGAGTACAATATGTGTGTCTTTAAATGTGGTACGAGATACCCGTAAGGCTCATAGTCATAGTTTTGCCTTTTGGATACCTTGTGCCTGGTCAGGTGAGGTATCTTTTTTATTGGAGGCGCTATGGCTCAAGAAGGTTCGCACTCTCTCATTGTGGACGAGCAGTCCCTTGACCGCATGCTTACACGAATTGCTCACGAAATTGTCGAGAACAACGATTCAATTGAAAATGTTGCTTTGGTGGGCATTATTCGCCGTGGAGAGGTTTTGGCTTCTCGTCTTGCGGAAAAGATTTTGAGTTTTACCGGATTTAAGCCAAAAGTTGGCTCACTTGATATCAGTTTTTATCGCGATGATTTTAGAAGAAATACTGCGCCGGTTCTCCACGCAACTAATATTGATTTTGATATTACCGGCACAAGCGTTGTGCTGGTAGACGACGTTCTTCAGACCGGAAGAACTATCAGAGCGGCACTTGATGCGCTCATCGACTATGGTCGTCCTGAGCGCGTTCAATTGGCCGTAGTAGTTGACCGTGGTCATCGCGAGCTTCCCATTAGACCCGACTATGTGGGAAAAAATGTTCCTTCATCAAAGAGCCAGGTAGTCAGCTTAAATGTTAAAGAAATTGATGGTCAGGACTGCGTATTGCTGTATGAAGCTGACTATTCTGACCCCTTTATTGAGGGAGGAAACTAATGCTTTCAGTTAAACATTTGATTGATACAAACAGCTTGACGCGTGACGATATCCAGCAGATTCTTGATACAGCTCAATCGTTTGAAGCTGTAAATAACAGAGACATTAAAAAGGTGCCGGCACTTCGTGGTCGCACTATCGTCAACCTGTTCTTAGAGCCTTCTACCAGGACTCGCTCATCATTTGAGCTTGCCGAGAAGCGCCTTTCTGCCGACGCTTTGAATATGGGAGGTTCAACCTCATCTGTGGTTAAGGGTGAGTCTCTGGCAGACACCATCCAGACCATCGACGCCATGAACGTTGACATGTTCATCTGCCGCGCAAGACTTGCCGGTACACCACAAAAGATTACTGAGCACACAGATGCCGTGGTCATCAACGCCGGCGATGGTAAGCATCAGCATCCAACACAGGCAATGCTTGACCTCTATACCATTCGCAAGAACTTTGGACACTTAGACCGCCTCAAGGTTGCTATTGTTGGCGACCTTTCTCACAGCCGCGTTGTTGGTTCTTTGGTGCCAGCACTTAAGACTATGGGTGCAGAGGTTGTTCTGGTTGGACCTCCAACATTCCACGTAGATGATCCAAGTTGGTTTGGATGCTCTCAGACCTCACACTTTGATGAAGTCATTGGCGATGTAGACGTCGTGTACATGCTTCGCGTGCAGCTGGAGCGTATGGAGGGAGCTCCTATTCCTTCTCGCCGTGAGTACAACAGGCTTTGGGGTCTTGACGAGCGCCGAAGTAAGCTGATGAAGCCTGAGGCAATCATCTGCCACCCAGGTCCTATGAACCGTGGCATGGAAATTAACAGCGAGGTGGCCGATTGCGCCCGCTCTCGTATTCTTGACCAGGTCAATGCAGGCGTTTTGACGCGCATGGCCGCAATGTATTTGCTTCTGGGAGGAGACTCTGATGGCATTTCTGCTTAAGGGCGCGCGTGTTGTAGACCCGCAGCTTAATCTTGACGCGGTACTGGACGTCCGTATTGACGGAGAAACCATTGCTGAAGTTGCAGCTACGGTTAAGCCTCAAGAGGGCGATACTGTTATTGATGCAAAGGGCAAGGTGCTTACCCCTGGCCTTGTTGATATGCATGTTCACTTCAGAGATCCAGGCTTTGAGTACAAAGAGACTATCGAGACGGGCTCTAGAGCTGCGGTTCACGGTGGCTTTACTGATGTTGCTACCATGCCAAACACCAATCCTGTCACCGATAACGGACCTGCTGTTCGCTTCCAGATTGATCGCGGCAATGAGGTTGGTCTCATTCACGTCCGTCCTATGGGCGCTTTAACCAAGGGCTCTAAGGGACAAGAGCTTGCTGAGATTGGCAACATGGTTGATGAGGGAGCATCCGCGTTCTCTGACGACGGCCACGGCGTTCAAAGCGCTGGTATGATGCGCACCGTTATGGAGTATGTCTCCCAGTTTGACCGCGTTGTTGCTGCTCACTGTGAGATAGAGTCCATCAGTGCTGGTGGTGTTGTTAACGAGGGTCGCGCAAGTACGCGCCTTGGCATGTTTGGCTGGCCAGCACTTGGCGAGGAGCTGGAAATTTCCAGAGACATTGATCTGTGCCGCCTTACCGGCTGTCCTCTGCACATCTGCCACATTTCAACGGGCAGGGGAGCAGAGCTGGTACGTGCAGCTAAAAAGGAAGGCTTGCCTGTTACCGCAGAGGTTTGCCCGCACCACCTCTTCTTGTCTGAGGATGACATCACTGATACGTATAACACCAACCTTAAGATGAATCCACCACTCAGAACTGCTGAGGACGCGCTTGCACTTCAGGCTGCTGTTGCAGACGGTACAGTTGACTGCATTGTTACCGACCATGCGCCTCATGCAGCTCACGAGAAGGACTGTGAGTGGGAAATCTCTTACTTTGGCTGCATTGGCCTTGAGACCTCGCTGCCTTTGATGGTCACTAATATGGTGCGCACCAATAAGCTTTCTTACACTGGTCTTGTTCGTGCAATGGCCGTTAATCCTCGTCGTATTCTGCGTCTTGCGCCTGTAAAGATTGCTGCAGGTTACAAGGCTGACCTGACCCTTTTTGACCCAGAAAAGAAGATTCAGATTACGACAGAGTATTTTGAGAGCAAGTCAAAGAACTCCGCCTTTATTGGCGCTGAGCTTTATGGTGTTGCAACTGATGTGTTTGTTGATGGCAAGCGAGTTCTTGCCAATGAAGTAGTTGTTCCTGGAGGGGAAAAGTAATGCCACTACGTGGAAATGTACAGGTATTTGACTTTACGGTTCTGAGCAATACCCAGGTTGCCCAGAATCTGTATAGAGCTCAGCTCAAGGTACCAGGTCTTTGTAAGTCCTTGGAGCCTGGTCAGTTTGTAAACGTTAATGTTCCAGGCGATAAGCGCCACATTCTTCGCATTCCGCTGTCCTTCTCGCTTGCTGATAAAGCAACCGATACGCTGGAGCTTATCTACGCAACGGTGGGCGAGGGCACACGTAGGCTTTCTCAGATGAAGCCTGGTGACGCCAGTGACATGACGGCTCCTTGTGGTCGCCCCTGGCGCCTTAACGCTTCAAGCAAGAGAAGTGTGCTGGTAGCGGGCGGTGTGGGCATCACACCAATTATCGCAGCGGCTCGTAAGCTTACCGAGCTGGGTGTTGAGTTTGACGCGGTCATTGGCGCACAAACTGCCGAGAAACTCTTTGGAGAAGAAGATCTTCTCGCCTTAGGAGCACAGAACGTGTACGTCACAACGGATGACGGTTCTAAGGGTACCAAGGGCTTTGTAACAGCAGCTTTGGAGGAGCCTTTGAGCCAGGGCGTTTGGGATGCCATCTATACCTGCGGTCCAGAGCCTATGATGAGAAGCGTGGCCAAGCTTGCAATTGCCAACAACGTTGCCTGCCAGGTTTCTATGGAGCGCATGATGAGTTGCGCTTTTGGCGCATGCAACACCTGCAATGTTCCACTTGCTAAAGGCGGCTATGCGTCTGCTTGCATGGTTGGACCTGTCTTTGAGGCAAAGGAGATCGCATGGTAGATCAGGTGAATATGGCCGTCAATCTGGGCGGCATCCAGATGAAAAACCCTATCAACACTGCTGCGGGCACCTTTGGCTATGGCTGGCAGTTTGAGGGCTTCTACGACGTCTCCCTGCTCGGTGCCATTACCATGAAAGGTGTTGCTCGTGTTCCCTGGGAAGGAAACCCAGCTCCTCGTATGTGTGAGCTCAACGGCGGCATGATGAACAGCGTTGGCCTTGCTAATCCTGGAGTGGACGATTTTATCGCCCACACTGATGACTACATGAAAGATCTTGAGGGTCGTGGTACGCGCGTCATCATGCAGATGGCGGCACACTCCGTCCAAGAGATGATTGATGTTGTCGAGCGCCTTGAAGAGCTACACCCACACGTCTCGGGCATTGAACTTAACGTGAGCTGTCCAAATCTCGAGAAGGGCGGCAAGCCCCTGGGCGGCACTCCTGAACAGGCAACAGAGATTATGAAAGCGGTTCGTCCTCTGACAAAGCTGCCCATTCTGGTTAAGATGGCCCCCGTCAACGTTGCTGAGATTGGTAAAGCTTTTGAGGCCGCAGGCGCTGATGGTCTAACGCTCATCAACTCTATTCCAGGCATGTCAATTAACGTTCACACCAGAAAGAGCAGGCTTTCTAAGCCAACAGGAGGCCTCAGTGGTCCTCTCTGTCACAATGCTGCTGTCCGTATGGTCTGGGAGTGTGCAAGTGCGGTCTCTATTCCTATCTGCGGCGTTGGCGGCGTAGAAACGGGCGAGGACGCAGCGGAGTTTATCTTAGCGGGTGCTACGGCTGTCTCGGTTGGTTCTGCAAACCTTTACGACCCAATGTGCGCTCCACGTATTCTGAACGAGCTTACTGACTGGGCAAAGTCTCAGGGAGTATCTGACATCCACGAGCTGATTGGAGCTGTTGAATGCTAACAGACGAGCAGGCACGCGACGCCGTTATTGTTGCGCTTGATTGCACAAGAGAAAGAGCTTTGGAGCTCACCGATCTTCTCGCCGGCCACGCACGTTGGGTTAAGGTTGGCATGACGCTCTTTTATCGCTACGGACCCTCGATGGTGGACGAGATGCATGCTCGCGGCTTCAAGGTGTTCTTGGACCTCAAGGTGCATGACATTCCATTCCAGGTCAAAGGCGCTGTCCACTCTGCATCGCTTTCTGGTGCAGACATTCTTTCTATTCACGGCCTGGGAACCGCTCAGATGATTGCTGCTGGTCGTGAGGGTGCAGAAGAGGCTGCAGCAGAGCGTGGCGTTGATGAGTCTGGCCGCACCAAACTAGTGGCTATCTCTGTGCTTACCAGCATGGATGAGGATGCGCTTCACTCCATTGGCGTAGACGGATCTATTAAGGATGAAGTTGCTCGTTTGGCGTCTCTTTCTTACAACGCAGGTGCTGACGGAATTGTCTGCTCGCCTCAGGAAGCACAGGAAATGAGAGAGCTTTTGGGACCAAATGCACTCATCGTGACCCCCGGAGTACGTCCAGAAGGTGCCGAGAAGGGCGATCAGGTCAGAATTTCCACACCTTCAGCTGCAATTAAGGCCGGAGCAAGCAAATTAGTAGTTGGTAGGCCAATTACCTGCGCAAATAATCCTGTCGATGCTTTTGAAAACATAATTTCAGAGCTCAAAAATTAACGGAAGTTGTTGGAATTGTGATGAACAGGTGGTTTTTGATGCGGAAATATTAAAAAACCCCTTGTAAATAACGTGTTATGTGGCAAACTATTTTGCTGAAGTGCAAAAGGCACATTAAATTGAGTTTCGTATATGAAGTACGAAAACGATGTTTGGAGGAACAATGGCTCTACCTACACTTACCGATGAGCAGCGCAAGGCAGCACTTGAGAAGGCAGCTCAGGCTCGTCACGCTCGTGCAGAGCTTCGCGAGAAGGTTAAGACTGGTAAGGTCTCCCTTAAAGAGGTCCTTGATTCTACCGATCCTATTGCTGAGCGTATGAAGGTTTCCGCTCTTATCGAGTCCCTTCCTGGCTACGGCAAGGCAAAGGCAGCAAAGATTATGGACGAGCTCGGAATTTCCGCAACTCGCCGCGTTAAGGGCCTTGGCGCTCGTCAGCGTGAGCAGCTCCTCGAGGCACTGACCAAGTAGTGGCTCGTTCAGCCAAACTTTTTGTAGTATCTGGACCGTCAGGTGTAGGAAAAGGAACGCTTGTCTCTCTGTTGAGGGACAAGCGCCCAAACCTAGGCCTGACGGTTTCGGCTACTACGCGCTCTCCACGACCAGGAGAAGTCGATGGAGTTGCGTATTATTTTCTCTCCGATGAAGAATTTAAAAAGCGCGTTGATGCTGGTGAATTCCTTGAGTGGGCTCATGTTCATGGCCATTGCTATGGCACGCTTAAATCCGAGGTTGATCGCCTGATTTCTGCAGGTCAGTCTGTTGTTCTAGAGATTGACGTTCAGGGTGGACTTATGGTCCACAAACAATATCCCAACGCCATTCTCGTCTTTATTAAGCCACCTTCATTTGAAGAGCTTGAACAGCGTCTTAGAGGTCGCGGTACAGAAGACGAGAAGACCATTTCTACGAGACTTTCTAATGCTTCGCGTGAAATGGAGCATGCAAACGACTATACTGTTTGCATTGTGAACGACAACCTTGAGACTGCACTAAGCAAGCTCGAGGAAGTTTTTGATGACTATGAATCAGACGGAGGTCAGCTTTAATGTCTGTTATTAAGCCTGAGATTGACAGCCTGCTTCAGAAGACTGAGCAGAATCCATTCTTGCTTTGCTCACTTGCTTCTAAGCGTGCTTGCGATATTAACAATATGCTTCACGGTCAGCACCTGCGTGTAACCGCTGTTCAGGATTTTGATGACATTACTACTGTTGCAAGTGGTAAAGATTCTGTCTCTATTGCTATGAAAGAGATTAACGACGGTACCCTTGGCTTTGTTAAAGATTCTTTTGACGAGGCAATTAAGGGCGAGAACACCATCGTTTACTAAGAGTTATGACTGAAAGAGTATGTCTGGTTCACTACCACGAAATTGGTTTAAAGGGTAAGAACCGATCCACTTTTGAAAATCAGTTGGTAACAAATTTGCGACGAGCCCTCCGACACTTTCCAGTGGCGGGGGTTTCTCGCATTTCTGGCTACCTTCTTGTAGAAACCACTGATAAACAAGCAACTGAAGAGCTGCAACATGCTGTGGCCCAGGTTCCTGGTGTTGCACGTGCTTCTTTGGCGTATCGTTGTGGCTTAGATGAGCAGGAGTTTTGTAACGCCGCCGTGAAGGCACTGGGGGAGTCCGGTGACTTTGCTACGTTTAAAGTGCATGCTCGTCGTTCCTCAACGGTCTATCCAAAGCACTCTATTGAGATTAACCAGCTTGTTGGCGCTGTACTTTGCGAGAATTTCCCTGATAAAAAAGTTCAGATGCATAATCCGGATATGACGGTCTATGTACACGTTGTTCAGGGTAACGCATACGTTTACGCTGCATCTATTCACGGCGTCGGCGGTCTTCCTGTTGGTACTGCGGGTAAGGTTGTGTCGCTTCTTTCTAGCGGTATAGATTCGCCTGTTGCCACATGGATGGTTGGTCGTAGGGGAGCTACGGTTATTCCCGTTCACTTCTCTGGACGCCCTATGACTTCCGATACCAGCGAGTATCTGTGTCAGGATATTATTGAGGCGCTTGAACCTGCTGGTCTTATTGGCAGAATGTATGTTGTGCCCTTTGGCGAGCACCAGCGTGAGATTTCCCTTGCTGTTCCACAGGCTCTTCGTGTCATTATGTATCGTCGCGTGATGTACATCATTGCACAGAAGATTGCAGAGCTTGAGGGCGCTAAAGCCCTGGTAACTGGTGAATCACTTGGTCAAGTTGCTTCTCAGACGCTTGATAACATTGCTGCTGTCAACGAGGCAGTCACCATACCTGTTTTGAGGCCTCTGATTGGCTCTGACAAGCAAGAAATCATCCGTCGCGCCCAAGATATCAACACGTTTGATATCTCAACGCAGACGGCTCCTGATTGCTGCACATTGTTTATGCCTCGCCGTCCTGAGACTCACGCAAGAATGCGAGAAGTTCTTGAAGCATGGAATTCCTTTAGATCGGAAGAGCACACGTCTGAACTCCAGTCA